>JANLUG010000752.1:0-1685 GCA_031363335.1 Gammaproteobacteria bacterium | reverse complement strand
CGGCAAGTCGACGTTGCTGGATTTCCTGGCGGGCGTACGCGCCGCCGACGCCGGCGAAATCGTCTATCGGCGCGGCCTCAAGGTCGGCCGCGTCGAGCAGTTTCTGCCGGAGACCGCCGCGCGTCGTCCGGTGGTCGATGCGGTGCTCGACGGATTGCCGGAAGGGCGCGACGAACGCTGGCGCGCCGAGGCGCTGCTCGCTGATCTCGGTATTCAGAGCGCATCGTTCGGGTTGTCAGCCGGCGAACTGTCCGGTGGACAGCAGAACAGGCTCATGTTTGCGCGCGCGGTGATCGCAGAGCCCGATCTGTTGCTGCTCGACGAACCGACCAACCACCTAGACCTCGCAACGATGCGCGTCTTCGAATCCTTTCTGAACGCATACCGCGGCGCGTTCGTTCTGGTGTCGCACGACCGCGCCTTTCTCGATGCGGTTGCATCCACCACGTGGTTTCTGCGCGACGGCCGGCTGTGGTGCTTCGATCTTCCATTCAGCGAGGCGCGCGAGGCGCTTGCAGAGGCCGACGAAGCCGCGCGCCGCAGCCGCGAAGCCGAAGAGCGCAAAATAGAAACGGTGCGCGCCAGCGCAAAACGGTTGGCGATCTGGGGCCGAGACTTCGACAACGAGAAGTTCGCGCGGCGCGCGAAGAGCATGGAAAAGCGCGCCGAACGGATGGAGGCCGAGAAAACGTTCGTCACGGAGGGATCGCCGCTGGATCTCGCGCTGGATCTCGCCGCGGTGCGATCGAAAGAGGTCGTGCGCGTCGAAAGGCTGCGCGTCGCACCGGCGGCGGCCACCGGGCATCTGCTGTTCGACGTCGATCAGTTCCTGATTCGGCCCGGCGAGCGTGTCGCCCTGCTCGGGGCGAACGGCGTCGGCAAGTCGACGTTCATCCGCATGCTGATCGACGTGTTTCGCGGTACCGAAATGCAAAGCATACGACTGAGCCCGCAGATCCGGCTCGGCTACTACGACCAGGAACTCGACGAAGCGACGTCGGAATCGTCCCTCGTCGATTTCATCATCAAGCAGGTCGAGGTAACCGACGATCAGGTGCGGCGGCGATTGATCAATGCCGGCTTTCCGTATCGCGATCACGACAAACGCCTGTCGGTCATGAGCGGCGGCGAGCGGGCTCGCGCGCTATTCGTGCTGCTGTCGCTGCGCGCGCCGAACTTTCTGATTCTGGACGAGCCGACCAACCACATAGACATCGATGGCAAGGAACAGCTAGAAGACCAGCTGTTGAGCAGCGGTGCCGCAGTGTTGATCACGTCACACGATCGACGCTTTCTCGATACCGTCGCGCAGCGCTATGTGTTGATTCAGGGCAAACGACTGATCGAGATTCTCGATCCGGCGGCGTTCTACGAATCGCCCGACGACCCGACCCTGCCGCAAAGATCCGAGCATCGATCAGTGACGGTCCCTCACGCGCCGGCGGACGACGCACTCGTACGCATCGTCGAGATCGAGTCGCTCCTCGAGGCCGATCTCGCGCGCAAGCCGAAGTTCCAGAAGCAGGAGTTGCAGCAGCAATGGCGGGCGGAGCTCGCGCAGCTGTATGCACGCCTGGATCAATCGCGCGGGGTCGTGCGGCGGCGGGTCGGTGCGGCGGACACGCTCAAACCATCCCCTTGAGCGTGTCCGCCGCGTCAAGTCTCCACCTCCACCGGGAATCAAA
>JANLUG010000728.1:0-2758 GCA_031363335.1 Gammaproteobacteria bacterium | reverse complement strand
CGCGTGGCTGCCGTTCCAGGTTTTCAGCTATCTAACGAGCGATCCCTGGCTCGCCTTCTGGGTGATGGCGATTCCCAACGTGCTCGGTTCCTACTGGCTCGCGCCGGTATTTTCGCTGACGCAGGGTCTGGTCGGGTTGCGCATGCGTGCCGTCGCGGCGTCGATCATGTTGTTCGTGCTGAACATCATCGGCATGGGACTCGGGCCGGGGTTCGTCGGCATCCTTTCCGATCTGCTCAACTCGTATACGTCTTTGGGTGTCGATTCGCTGCGCTGGTCGCTGGTGATTTCGCTGGCGTTCGCCTTCGTCGCAATCTACTGCTGCATGCGCGGCGCGCGGACGCTGAAGGACGATCTCGCGCGCAGTCAGGAACCGGGCTGACGGTTACGCCCGAGCTGCGGTGATCGTCGCGATCTCGTCGTCGGTCAGCGCGCCGGCAACCATGCAATCGCCACTTGCGCCTGCGTCACGCGGTGGCGCGACGCGATGCCGGTCAGCGCCGGAGACCCCGGTTGGCCCTCGCCGGGCAATGCCAGCGGAAAGAACCGCAGGAACGCCATGCCGTTGGCGGCACACAGATCGACGATGGCTTCCTGATCCTGCACGACGGTGTGCGGAACGCCCGCGAGGCTGCGTTCGCGCGCCGCCGAGTTTTGTCGCCCGCACGAGCCGATTCGGCTGACTTGCGCGTTGCCGATACGGATCCTGGCGGGTGCGTGTGCGAATTGGTTCATGCGGTGCGGAGTAACGCAGAACGACGTCACGACAGAATGAAATTCCGGATCGTCATGTATGCCGCGGGGTTATCGCGGAACACGCCGTGACCCGCATCGGCAAATCGTTCGAAGCGGACCCACTGCTGCGGAATCGCCGCTGCGATGTCCTGCTGACACTCGATCGGCGTGATCGGATCCTCGTCGCCACCCATCACCAGCGTGGGGCAGCGGATCGTCGCGAGGTCTTTCAGCAGGTCGAACGACCAGATCTCGCCATCGCGCGCGAAGAAGTGCGCGAGCACTTCCATCCCCATGACGGCCCTGGCGGACGCATCCTTGTCGCGTGCGGGCGTCGTGTTGTAGGACGGCATCGCCTGCGCGAACCAGCGCTGCGCGAAGTCGGGGTTGTCGATGCCTCCGCTGAACATCTGCCGCGCCATAGCGCCGATGTCGGCGCCGCCCCGTTCCGTGAACTTGGCAACGCTGCGTTCGACTCGCCGCTGCATGTCGGCGGCCGTGCTGGAGAGAATGAGTTTGCCGGGGTGCCCGGCGTGACGCGTCGCGTACGCCATGGCGACCATGCCGCCGAACGACTGGCCCAGCACGATCGGTTTGTCGATTTCGAGCGCGCGACAGAATTCGAAGATGTCGTCGCCCCACTGCGGGAGGTTCCAGCGATCGCGCGGTTCGCGGTCGCTGCGGCCGTTGCCGCGGTGGTCGACATAGATGACCTGCGCGATGTCGGCGAATTGCGAGAAATCCGGTTTGAAGCCGGAGTGGTCGAACCCCGGACCGCCGTGAAGCAGCAACAGCGTCGGCTTTTCCCGCATCAGTTTGCCGTCGGGTACGAGCTTGGCGCCTTCCACATCGAAGAACAGCCTTGCTCCATTCACTTCTATTCGCATGATCAGCGCCTCGTCTTGTATTGGCGTTCGCCGAACAGCACCGAACGGTGTTCGTCGCCGAAACCCTGCATGCCGCCGGCGATCGTCTGCTTCTGCACCTTCTCGTCCATGAACGCCATCCCCGTTCGAACCTGCTCGCGCGCAAGCAGTTGATTCTTCCAGCGCCTCAAATGCGACAAGTCGGTATCGCGCGCGAGCGCCATCGACGGGCCGGAGAGAAAGCGGATCTCGTTCATGTTCGCTCCATTACGAAAAACTGATAGCCGAAATACGCCGAGTAGCTGCGATACGCAGCCACTTCTTCTTCGGCGCTTTGCAACACGATCGCGGCGTCTGCGTCACCTGCATACTTGACGCGGAGTTGGCGCGTGCGGGCTTCAAGCGGCCCGTAGTAGTGATCCCACCATGCTGCTTCCGGCAGCACGAAGTCGCCCAACAGTTTCAGTCCGGCGCGGCGGATGATCGCGCGACAGCCTTCGACGTCGACCATGGCGGGATACTCTTCCCAGTTCCGTCGAACGGTTTCCGGGGGATCGGATCGCAGCCAGACCGGCTCCGTCAGTGCGATCTTGCCGCCGGGTTTGAGGAGCGCAGGCCACGTCGCGAGCGCCTCGGGAATGCCCATGATGTAGGCGGCGCCTTCGCACCACAGCACGTCCACGCTGCCTTCATCGAACGGCAGAGCGCGCATGTCGGCCACGCGTGTCTCGATGCGGCTGTCGGCGCCGACCGCAGTGCTACGGTGCCGCAGCTCGTCGAGATAGAGCTTGTGCGCATCGGTCGCGACGATGCGCGCGTCGGGCACCAGCTCGGCGAGGTCGAGCGTTTGCGCGCCGGGTCCGCAGCCGACATCGACGATCAACGGCCGTGCCGGTAACGTGCCCATCAGACGCAAGGCGCGCGCCGTGCTGTCGCGGTTGCCCGGGCCTTCGCGCGGCAGATCGGTGTGAAGGTCGAAAAAGACGCGGCGCTGGTTCGGATCGGCCAGGCGAGCCGAATCGCCAGCGGCGCGGACTACCTCGTTGCCAACACGCTGGACATGGTGGACGGCCCGAACGCCGGGGCGTATCTGCTGTCGGACGGCGGCGAAGAATGGGTGGCGCGGGGGGAGTTGGCCGAAAGATTGCGACGATTGG
>JANLUG010000706.1:0-3957 GCA_031363335.1 Gammaproteobacteria bacterium | reverse complement strand
CTCGCGCAGAAGGCCGTCAACGGACTCGGTGTGATCGTCGCGGGACAGTTACTCGCCTACGTGCATTTCCCTGTTCAAGCAAAACTCGGCGAGGTGCCGCAGCAAACGTTATTCGATCTCGCGGCCGTGTACATCCCTGCGCTGTGGGGCTTCTATTTCATCGCAATCGTGCTGATGGGTTTCTATCGCATCAACCGCACGATCCACACCGAGAACCTGAACAAGCTGGCCGCGTCGCGCACGCAGGCCGCCGTGGGCGCGAAGTGATGCCGATGCGCAACGTGGTCGGAAGTCTCCAGCGAAAAAGCGTCGTCCTGCTCGCGCTGCTCGGCTTGATGGCGTACGCGAATGCCGCACCGGTTGGCACGGAACGGGATCGCGCAACCGATACGATCGTCGAGGCGGCATTGAAGGATGGACCGTTCCCCGGCATATCGGTGGCGATCGAACAACGCGGCAAGGTCGTCTACTCCAAAGGTTTTGGATTCGCCGATCTCGAACGCCACACGCCGGTAACGCCGGCCATCCGCTTCCCGATCGGTTCGATCACCAAGTCGTTCACCTGCCTCTCGACCATGCAACTGGTGAACAAAGGGGCGGTCGATCTGGACAAAACCGCCGGCGACTACCTGCCGGAGCTACCCGAGCCGTCGCGCAGCGTGAAGGTGCGCAATCTGCTGAACCACACCTCCGGCATTCCGAATTACACGGACCTGCCGGAATTTCCGATGGACAAACCCGTTGGGCTGACGCGCGCGCAGATGCTCACGTACTTCGACGCAAAGCCGCTGCAGTTCACGAGCGGTACGCGCTTCAGCTACACCAACTCGGGCACCTATCTGCTCGGCCTGATCATCGAGAAGCAGAGCAGCCAATCGTACGACCAATACGTCGCCACTCACGTGCTGAAACCGTTCGATATGAACCGGACCGGCTTCGACGCGCACGACGACGGCGCCGCCGATCGTGCACGCGGATATCGGCTCACCGCGGACGGTTTCACGCGCGCGCCGCTGTACGACTTCGAGGTGCCGTTTTCCGCGGGTTCGGTCGTGTCGACCACAAGCGACCTGCTGAAATATCGGCAAGGCGTCTTCGGACCGAACGGCGATGCGGAGGTGCGTAAGCTGATCCTCTCGCACGACACGCTCGCCGGCGGTGAGGCAAATCCGTATGCGCTCGGTTGCCTCATCGAAACGAATCTCGACGGCCACCGCAAAGTTACGCACGCGGGCGACATCTTCGGCTTCGCCGCCGACTACGCGTACTACCCCGACGACGAGCTCACCATCGTGATTCTGACCAACAACGATTCGGCGCGGTTTCCGCCGATCACGATCGAACACAGGCTTGCGCGTTTGTACCTGGGCGTCGCGCCGCCGGTGCGAGTGGATCTTCCGGTGCCCGCCGACCTCGGCGATCGACTGGCGGGCGACTACCGCGTCGGCGTATTCCGCTTCGGCGTCGATACGCTAGGATTCATATTCAAGGATGGACACCTTGCGATGCGCATCGGCGGCGTCGACAGCGGCGGGCCGATGCTGCCGTTGCGCTATCAGGGCGCCGATACGTTCGTATCGGCAATCGACGACGAACACGTGATCGTATTCGAGCAGCACGGCGGCGCCGTGAACCTGTCCATGCATTACTACGAAGGTGTCATCGGCGCGAGCAAGCCGGCGCCAGGAGGAAGCCCGTGAACAACGAACCGTACATTCTGATCACCGCAGACACGCACGCCGGCGGCAGCCATGCGCACTACCGCGAATACCTCGAACCGAAGTATCGCGATGCGTTCGACGAGTGGCGCGGCGGCTACAAAAATCCCGCGCTCGAGCACTACGGCAGCAAGAAGCTGCGCAACTGGGATCTGGAGATCCGCACGAAGGATCAGAACGGCCAGGGTGTGGTCGGTGAGGTGATATTTCCGAATACGGTGCCGCCGTTCTTCCGCAAGAGCATCGTCACCGCGCAACCGCCGCGGCCGGAGCACTACGAGCAGGCGTTGGCCGGCGTCCGCGCGCACAACCGCTGGCTGAAAGATTTCTGCGCGGAAGATCCGGTCCGCCGCGCCGGCATCGGGCTGATTCTCCCCAACGATCTCGATGAGGCGATCGCAGACATCGAATTCATCGCGAAGGCCGGCCTGCGCGGCGGGGTGCTGCTGCCGTTGATCCCGCCCGATTGCCCCTGGCTGAAACCGTTGTACGACCCCGCGTGGGATCGCGTTTACGCCGCGATTCAGGACCACGACCTCGTCATCAACCAGCATTCCGGACAAGGTTCACCGAACTACGGCGAAGGTCCGGTGCCGGAAGCGCTGTGGATTTCCGAGGTGACGTTCTATTGCCAGACCGGCTTCCGTCATCTGCTGATGAGCGGCGCCTACGAGAGATTCCCGAAGCTGAAGTACATCCTCACCGAAAGCGGCTGCGGCTGGGTCGGCGACATGCTGAAGGCGCTCGACCGTATTCACATGGGCTTCGTCCACGGTGTCATCGGCGAGATGAACTATAAGGGCATGGAGTGGGTGCTGAAGAACAAGCCGAGCGAATACGCCGCGCGCAACTGCTGGTATGGCGCGAGTTTCCCGAGCCCTGCGGATCTGAACGGCATCGACGCCATCGGCGAAGACCGCGTGCTGTGGGGCAACGACTACCCGCACTACGAAGGCACCTTTCCGTACAACCTCGAATCGCTGCGGCTCACGTTCTCGGACATGCCGGAGACGCGCCGCCGCAAAGTGCTCGGGGAGAATGCCGCGAAGCTCTACAACTTCGATCTGGAGAAGCTGCGGCCGCTCGCCGCGCTGTACGGTCCCACGCCGTCGCAGGTGAACACGCCGCTGGCTCGAGACGAGATTCCGCGCGACTCAACCTGCTATCTGTTCCAGAACGCGCTGTACGGAATCTGACGATGGCGATACCCACCGGCATCGGCATCGTCGATACGATGATCGGCTTCCCCGCCGACGACTTCAAAATGTACGACTTCATCCGCGAGCAGCTGAAGGATCCATCGGCGAAATTCGACTTTCCGGTCGAGTACATGTTCAAGAACGTGCCGAAGGAGCTCTACGGAAAAGGCGACCCGATCGCAGTGACGCTGCACGAGATGGACCGCTTCGGCGTCGAGATCGGGCTGATCGGCGTCGGCGGCGACGTCAGCCGCAAAGCGCTGAAGGAACACCCCGACAGATTCGTCGCGCAGGGCTCCGTCGATCCCAACAAGGGCATGGAGGGGATCCGCGACATGGTGCGCCAGCACGAAGAGTTCGGCGTCCGCTCGTTCGGTGCGTTCAACGCGGGCTACAACCCGCAAGTCGGCATCAGCGACGCCAAGATGTATCCGATCTATGCAAAATGCGTCGAACTCGGCGTGCCGATCTTCTCGTGCGCCGGCGTGCCCGGCCCGCGCTTTCCGATGTGGCCGCAGGAAGTGCGCCTGATTGATCAGGTGATGTACGACTTCCCCGAACTCGTCTTCGTCACGCGACACGGCTGCGAACCGTGGGAAGACCTCGCGATCAAACTGATGCTGAAGTGGCCGAACCTGTACTACTCCACATCGGCATTCGCGCCCAAGCACTATCCCGAAGCGATCGTGAAGTACGCGAACACGCGCGGCGCCGACAAGATCATCTACGCCGGTTACTTTCCGATGGGCCTTTCGCTCGAACGCATCATGACGGACATGGCCGGTGTGCCGTTCAAGGAAGACGTCTGGCCGAAGTTCCTACGGGATAATGCACGCAAGGTGTTGAAGCTGGGTTAACGGTGCGGGCGTGCTGGTAGTTCGGTGGAGGTGGAGGCTTGACGCGCCGGACACGCTCCATGGATGGCGCCGTTCGGAGCGACGAGGGACGGCTCGAGCGTGTCCGGCGCGTCAAGCCTCCACCTCCACCGAACTACCAGCACGCCCGCACCGTTAACCCAGCTTCAACACCTTGCGTGCATT
>JANLUG010000695.1:0-3004 GCA_031363335.1 Gammaproteobacteria bacterium | reverse complement strand
GTTGCCCCTCCGAGTGCCGCCCCTGATTCCGGTTTGAGTATACTCACCGCGAACTGCAACAAGACATTGCGTATGACTGCAACGATGCCCGCCGGACGCCCGAGAAGCTTCGAAGAATTCGCCGCACGTATGGTCGGCATGGGAACGCCCGAGGGTATCCAGCGAGCGCTCGCGTTCAAGCCGAGATCAGACGACGTGATCATCACGCCGTTCGGGAAGTGCGGCACTACGTGGCTGCAACAGGTATTCCACGGTCTGCGCACGCGCGGCGACATGGACTTCGACGACATCTCGCGGGTCGTGCCTTGGATTGAGACGGCGCACGATCTCGGGCTCGATCTGGAGGCGCCGCAACGCGGCCGCCCGCGTGGTTTCAAAAGTCACTTGGCGTACGACCTCGTTCCGAAGGGCGCGCGTTACCTGCTTTCGATACGCGATCCTAAGGATGCGTTCGTCTCGTCGTTCCGCTTTATGGAAGGCTGGTTCTTCGAGGCCGATAGCGTGCCGATCGAGCGTAGCGCACGCGAGTACTTGAAGCTCGGCGGGCGACGCGACTACTGGCATCACCTCGCGTCGTGGTGGACACAGCGTCATGACCCTAACGTATTGATGCTGTCGTACGAGCATATGAATAGTCACTTCGATGCATCCCTGCGCAGGATTGCGAAATTTGTCGGAATCGAAATGGACGATGCGCTGTTCGACATCGTCCGCCGGCAATCGTCGCTGGAGTTCATGCTTGCGCACAAAAACCGCTTCGACGATCTGCTGATGCGCGAACGCAGCGAACGCGTCATCGGATTACCTCCGGGCAGCGACTCGGCGAAGGTGCGTAGGGGCAAAGTGGGCGAACACACGCACGAACTTTCGCCTGAAATCTCAGCCGAATTCGATCGAGTGTGGCATGAGCAGATCGAATCGAAATTCGGTTTCGCGAGTTACGCGGAAATGAGGGATGCCCTGGAACGCGAACAGGAACTCGAGTGATCGGATTGAACCGGGCTGATCATCCATTCCTCGGTTGAGGATCCACGCGCAACAGCGCCGCTGTGCGCCGCAGCCAATCGGCCGGATCGGCGCGATGGTACGGATGTTCCGCCGGTTCGATGTTGTCTAGAAAGCGCTGGTAGATGGCCGCCCGCCGCGCCGCTGCGACCGGCGTCAGCAGTTGCGACGCTCTGCGCGGATCGGCACCCGGGATATTCGCCCGCCAACAGCGCTCCCAGTGATCGCGCACTGCCGTGAGATGCGCTGGTGCAACCCGTTCGAGGAAAGCGGACTGATCGAGCAACGGATGGCCCACGCCGCTATCGCCCCAGTCGAGGAGCGTGATCGAGGAGCGTTCGCCGCGGAAGTTGCCCGGATGAAAGTCGCCGTGCACTAACGTATCCGGTATGCCGCATTCGCCGATGGCGGCGAAGCGCCGCGGCAGGTCTGCGACGAAGCTGGAAAGCACTCGAGCATCGTCGTCGTCGAGTTCGTGAGCGGTGTGTTGGAACACTTGCGCGATGACGCTCGTCAACGCGTCGCTTCGCCAGTCCGGCAGTCCCGCGGCGAATAGACGTTCGAGCTTGTCGACCCAGCCGACCTGCAAGTCGACGAGCAGCGTCACCATGTCGATCAATTGCACCGGATCCGCTTCGTATAGATCCGTGCCGGGAACTTCTGCCAGAAGGCAGCGACCGCCGTCGTGACCGAGCACCGTCGGCACGGCTGAGCCGGTGAGCTGATCCAGCAGTTGCCCTTCGCACACCATGAACGGCGGCACCACCTTGAGCCAGACGTACTGACCACCGACCGGTAGCCGCCACACGCTCGAGAGATTCCACGTGCGGATCTGTTCGGCTGCAGCAGTCGTTCGCAACCCGCGTCGTTCGAGCACCGACCGCGCCCAAGCGAGATCGGCCGCGGGACCACCGGGGCGCGCATAAGAATGACGCAGCGGATGATCGTCCAACGCTCGCCGCGGTTCCGGCGACAACCACTCGGACACCATGGGCGTAGCGACTTCCGCCAGATACGTCACGCCGCCGCCGGGCGGCTGCGTTAGCTCACCCGACAGCAGTCGCAAGACGACCGCGTCGATGGCGTACTGCTCACGGACGGCTTGCACGACCGGAGCGATGTCCTGCCACCATGGGGTTGCCACGGCGACCGGCGGTAATACGCCGACGAATTCCCCGACAGTCGAGACGAGTACGAGACGCGCCGTTCGCGGAACCGGTATCACAACTCGTTTGCCCAATACACATGCAGGAGTGCATACGTTATCGGGCAACGCGCCCCAGTGCACTGAGCGCAGGTCTCAGAAGTTGAAGCCGATCCCGAGCGTGTCTTTCGCGTTGTCGAGACGCAAAATCTGACGGCAAGTCCTACGTGAATTTGTAAGAATTGCCCGCTGCTCAATCACGCGGGCCTCGCAAGTGGCACGAATCAAGGAAATCGTTGTCGATGCATTGGATCCGCCGATGCTCGCGAGATTTTGGGCGGACGCACTCGACGACTACGCCATCCGCGCGTACGACGCCGATGAGATCGCGCGACTGGCGAGCATTGGATTGACACCCGCAACCGACACGTCGGTTGCGCTCGACGGAAACGGTCCAACGTTGTTCTTCCAGAAATCGCGGCAGGCCAAAGTCGGCAGGAACAGAATTCACCTCGACCTGCGTTGCGATTCCCGCGTCGAAGAGGTTGCGCGGCTCGAGCGACTCGGTGCATCGGTCCGCGAAGTACGTACGACGCATACCGTGATGCGCGATCCGGAAGGCAACGAATTCTGTGTGCAGGAACCTGGGCCCGCGGTCTAAAGGACTCGACGCGAATGGCAAACCGAATGGCAAACAAAGACGACCACAGCAAATTTTCTCGAAGAGGACATCAGCGTCCACATTCTGTCGGTGTCGCCGACGATCTATTGGCGCTCGATGCCATTCTGGGTCGGGCGGCGCGACTTCGATGGAGCGACGGCGGGTCGGTGCGGCGGACACGCTCAAGCCATCCC
>JANLUG010000659.1:0-1519 GCA_031363335.1 Gammaproteobacteria bacterium | reverse complement strand
TGCATCCGCCGAACGTCGATCAGTTCCGGTCATTCCTGCTCAGTAGCTGGAGCAATTCGGCGTTTCTCGTGCTCGAAGAGTCGGGGCGTCTGATCGGCGTGGCGGTGACCGATCGGGTTCCCGACGGTCTTTCGGCTATCTACACGTTCTTCGACCCGAACTTGAGCAAGCGAAGCATCGGCGTACTCGCGGTCCTCGCGCAGATCGAGCATTGCGCGCAGAACCGCATCCCGTACCTCTACCTGGGATATTGGGTCAAGGACAGCCCGAAGATGCGCTACAAGACCGACTACCGCCCCATCGAATTGTTGGTCAGGAAACGCTGGGTTCGCCTCAGCTGATCTCGCCGTGCCATTTTGCCTTTCAGTATCGCTTCCGGCAGAATGCGCGACGCTTTTGCAATGCGCGGAGAGTAATGGCGAAGGAAGAACAGATTGAAATGGAAGGTACCATCGTGGATACCCTTCCGAACACGATGTTTCGCGTCGAACTCGATAATGGCCACGTTGTTACGGCGCACATCTCCGGAAAGATGCGCAAGAACTACATCCGATTGATCACAGGCGATCGCGTAAAAGTGGAACTCACCCCTTACGATCTGACGAAGGGGCGCATCACGTTTCGCGCGCGGTAGCCGCCTTCGCCGATTCGATCCGCAAACTCAGATCGCCGTCCTCAACCGTCACATAGACGGTTCCTCCAGCGCCCGACAGTTCGCCGAACAGAATGTCTTCGGCCAGTTGCCGCTTGATCTTCTCCTGGATGAGCCTCTGCATCGGACGCGCCCCCATCTTCTCGTCATAGCCTTCGCGCGCCAGCCATTCGCGAGCGTCATCGTCGATCTCGATTTGAACGCGCTTCTCGTCGAGTTGTGCTTGCAGCTCGGTGAGGAACTTGTCGACGACGGTCTTGATGATCTCGCCGTCGAGCGGCTTGAACTGAACGATCGCATCCAGCCTGTTCCGGAACTCGGGCGTGAACATTCGACGAATCACTTCCATCGCGTCACTAGCGTGGTTCTGATGCGTGAAGCCGATCGACGCCCTGCTCGCTTCCTGCGCTCCGGCGTTCGTCGTCATCACGAGCACAACGTTGCGGAAGTCCGCTTTGCGGCCGTTGTTGTCCGTTAGCGTCCCGTGATCCATCACCTGCAACAATAGGTTGAATACTTCCGGGTGTGCCTTTTCGACTTCATCGAGCAACACGACGCTGTGCGGGTGCTTCGTTACCGCTTCGGTAAGCAAGCCACCTTGATCGAATCCGACGTAGCCGGGCGGTGCGCCGATCAAGCGGGAGACTGTATGGCGTTCCATGTATTCCGACATGTCGAAGCGCAAAAGCTCGACACCCATGATGATGGCGAGCTGACGGCAGACTTCCGTTTTGCCCACGCCGGTCGGGCCCGCGAACAAGAATGATCCGGTCGGCTTTTCGCCCGACTTCAATCCGGCACGCGACAACTTGATCGACGCGGCGAGCAAGTCGATTGCTTCGTCCTGCCCGAAGACCACCATCTTGA
>JANLUG010000643.1:0-1513 GCA_031363335.1 Gammaproteobacteria bacterium | reverse complement strand
TCAATCTTTCCTCAAACTCCCCTTTGTACTTTGCGCCTGCGACGAGCAATCCCATGTCAAGGGAAATTACCGTTTTAGATTTTAGGTTTTCGGGTACATCGCCATTCACGATGCGTTGGGCAAGTCCCTCAACAATAGCAGTTTTACCTACTCCCGGCTCACCCAAAAGGATCGGGTTGTTTTTGGTTCGCCGACTCAAAATTTGCAGCAAACGTTATAAACACGCGGCGTTCGCGACTTCTCGAATCCGGTGCAATACGCGCCGGGCCGTTTGCGTGAACTCACGGTTCCTTCAATCCAGCGTTTCGCCTGCATCATCCGCACGAAGTCGCTCATCTCTGCGTTCACGCTGCCGTATGCGTCGGCGATCAGCGAGATCGCGTCGTCGAACGCCATCGGGCGCTCCTCAACACCTAACGGCGGCGCCGGGGCGCGCATATCCCACGGGCCGATCTGCTCACGGCCGGTTGCACGCGCCATCGCCAGCGTTGCCCGTCGCGCCAGCGGCCGTGCCTCGAGCGTCACTTCCAGCAGCGCGTCGAGCGTGCGTCTGCTGATCCGATTCATGTGTACCGGCGCATCGAGAAAATGCACTGGACGAACCTTGGACCGTTTGCGATTCAACTCCAATCGCCATCCGGCAATCGCATTGATCGCCGCGGCACACGCCTCCTCGTGCGTGCGCCACGCATCGTTGACGCCGCGCCACGCATCCTTACGCGTACGTTCGTCGGATTTCTGCAGCATGCCGGCTGCCTCAGCCATGCCCATCGTCTTCAGTTCGTTGCCGACCTGTACCTCGCACGTCATCGTCGACGACAGCTGGTTGTACATGCGGCCCCACGCGTGAATGCCGTCTTGCGCGAGTCCGCTGACGAGATTCTCTTCGGCGAGACTCAACAATTCGTGGCGTCGTTCGCGACCGTGGCGTACCGAAAATGCCGATACCGCCACGGACGCATCGGCCAGATACGCCTCGACGATCTCGTCAGATACCAGATCGAGAAATTCGGACCACGGTTCGAGCAGTTCGCCGTAACGCTTCTGGAATTTCTGCAGGCGCCCTTGCAGCACCTGCGCGGACTCGTCCTGCGCATCCACCGACAGTAGGCAGTTCGCATACGTCAGGGGATTGCTGAGGAGAGGTCCGGCTTGCTCGGAAAGGCGAAACACGTCTTGCGCGATCGCAATCGCGGGCGCTGCGGCCGCAACGTCCAGCTTCGCTGCGCCCGGCAACGTCGCGACCAGCGCCGGATTCAACGCTTCGATGCGATCGAGCACTGCCGTAAGCGCGCGCAGATCGGCAGCCAGTTCCGCGCAATCGGGGCTCGTGTATTCGCTCGCGAGATCCCAACTCGGCCCTTCGATCCTCGTCTCGTCCAACGATCGCTTCGCAGTTCCGGCCATCAGCGTCTCCGTTTGCCAGCCGACGCGCCAGTCGGCTAACGTTGCCAACCCCGCAACCGGTCAGGTGCAAATTCAAATGAAGGCCGCAGTCTACTATGAAAACGGC
>JANLUG010000612.1:0-1765 GCA_031363335.1 Gammaproteobacteria bacterium | reverse complement strand
CGAGGCGCATGTCGCGGCGTTCGTCGACCGGAATCGGATCGCCGCGCTGCGCTTTCTGCCACGCGGCGTCGATCGTCTCGTAGTAGAACGCACGCGCGGAACGCAGCGTCGCTTCCGCGGTGGCGACATCCATCTGCGCGTGCACACGACTCGCAAGCGATGCGGACCCGCCGGCTCGGACCTTTGTGGAAGCGAGCGCGATCAACTCGTCGATTGCACCGCGTGCAACGCCGAGCGCGACGGCTCCAATACCGAGCGCGAGCAGCGCGAACTGCGGGAACTGATACAACGGCCGCGGCGGATTCTCCTGAATCAGGTATCCGACGGCACGCGATTCCGGCACGAACGCATCGCGCACTTCGAAGTCGAGGCTGCCGGAACCGCGCAGGCCGCTGACGTGCCACGTATCGTGGAAGTGAACCTGGTCCGGCGAGAACACCAGCATGTGGTTGCGCGGTGCGCCGCCGCTGCTGCGGAGCAACTCGCCGTCGCGGCTGAACGTGCAGCCGCCGAGTACCCATTGCGCATTCTGCGACCCCGAGCCCCATTGCCAGCGACCGTTCACACGAAAGCCGCCGTCGCAGACCACCGCTCTTCCCGACGGCGCGAATACGCCGCACATCAGCGTATCGGGATCGGCGAATATCTCGCGCGCTGCATCCGCCGGAAGACGCGCCAGAACAGAACCGCTGGTGGCGCCGATGAACGCGACCCAACCGCACGATGCATCGGCGCGCGCCAACGTTTCGAAGACTCGCGATGCTTCGAGTGGCGACACTTCAAGGCCGCCGTACGCTTCGGGTACGAACATCCGATAGAAACCGGCTGCAGCCATCTGCTTCGACAGGTCCGCCGGTATCCGCCGCGCGTGTTCGATCTCGGGCGCGCGCGTTGCGACGGACGCAGCGAGCTGCTGTGCCGCATCATTGAGCGCCGTCATTCGAGTGACGTTCCCCATTGGTTCGAATACACGAGCTTCGTCGGGCTCTGGCGGCGAATCGGGCCATGCCCCTTAGCGATCGGATAACCCATCGGGATCGCGGCTGCGGTGCCCCACGGTTGCGGAATCGCGAGGATTTCGCGGACTTTCTCTTCGTGTTCGCACAACAGCGTCGTCAGCACGCAGCCGAGACCCTCGGCGCGGCAGGCGAGCATCAGGTTCTGTACGGCCGTATAGATCGATCCTCCGCCGACGACCGAGACGCGATCGAGTTTCGAATCCGTGATCGCCATGAGCTTCGGATTGAAGCAGAACATCGCAATGGCCGGCGCCTCGTGAAAGTGATCAGCAAGATAGTCGCCCGCGGCGAGCGTGCGCATCTCGCGCGCCCGATCTGCTTCGGGAAGCGCTGCGAAGCGGCTTTCGTAGACCTTCGAGAACCGATGCCACGAGCTGGCATACAGCGCGCCGATTTCCGTCTTCGGTTTCGGGTCGGTGACCAGAACGATCCGCCACGGTTGCGCGTTCCCGCCGGTCGGCGCCCACGCGGCCGCTTGCAGAACGCGGCCGAGCACGTCCGTTGGAATCGGATCGGGTTTCAGTCGCCGCACGGCGCGCAGCGTGCTCATCGCCTCGTAAACAGTGGGTTGTGCCATGGTGTTCCTTTGGATTAAGGGCTACGCGGGGAGTGCTACGCGTTCGCGCGCTGTGTCGGCTTGCCTAAGAGACGATCGGAGATGATGCGCAACTGAATCTCGCTCGTCCCCTCGAAGATCTTGGTCAGGCGGGCATCGCGCCAGTAACGTTCGACGGCATGCAACTTGG
>JANLUG010000554.1:0-1438 GCA_031363335.1 Gammaproteobacteria bacterium | reverse complement strand
CGTTTCGCGCTCGATCAATACTCGCAGGCTCTCGCGTACCAACGCCCGCACGCTCCGACGAATCGACTCACTTGGCGATCGCGTCCCGATCGAGATCACAGACCTTCGCCACGACGCCGTAACTGTTCGTATGCGGATCCCACAACCGGGCACCACGGCAATCGACCGCCCCGTGCGGCGGTTCGTAACGCTGCGGCGCTGCCGCGGAAGTGGGCGCGATTTCACAGGCCACCTTCTGAATGCCCTCGCCGCATGCGGTCGGATCGGCCTGCGCTTCGTCGAGCGTAGTGCACAACGTGCGAGCGACACCCTCGATGCACTGGCACGTGCAGTTCGCCGACACCGATCCGGCGCCACACGCGACGGCACCCACCAACAGCCACACGAGACGCTTGGACATCGGTCGCACTCCCAGCACACGATGTCGATCACCGTATCCACGACGATGCCGCCGGCGAAGTCGTCCGGTACGCATCCGGACGCACGACTTCCGCCCGACGTGTCGTCCGATCGATCTCACCGTGCGAGAATGCCGGCACCTCTATCCGCAAGATCCGCAACCCCGTCATGTCCATCACCGTCATCAAGAACGCGCGCATCGTCAACGAAGGCAGGATCACGGAAGGCGATCTGAAGATCCGCGACGGACGCATCGACACGGTCGCACCGAACATCGATGTGGCGGGCGCGCGCGAAATCGACGCGGCCAGCGCCTATCTGATGCCCGGCATGATCGACGACCAGGTGCACTTCAGAGAGCCGGGCTTCGAACACAAAGGCACCATCGCGACGGAATCGAAAGCGGCCATCGCGGGCGGCGTGACCAGCTACATGGAGATGCCGAACTGCAATCCGCAGACGATCACGGAAGCTGCGCTGCGCGACAAACACGCCCGCGCCGCGAAGGTGTCGCTTGCGAACTATGCGTTCTATCTCGGCGCCACGAACGACAACCTCGAGGTCGTCAAATCGGTCGATGCATCGCTCGTCTGCGGCGTGAAGGTGTTCATGGGTGCGTCCACCGGCAACATGCTGGTCGACAACCCAGCGACACTCGAAGGCATCTTCGCCGGAACAGCGTTGCTGATTGCGACGCATTGCGAAGACACGCCGACGATTCAGGCGAACGAAGCGCTCGCACGCGCGCGCTTCGGCGACGACATTCCGGTCACCGAGCATCCGAACATCCGCTCCGTTGAATCGTGCTTCAAGTCGTCATCGATGGCCGTCGACCTCGCGAAGCGTCACGGCACGCGACTGCACATCCTGCACCTGACCACCGCGCGTGAAATGGCGTTGTTCGAGCCCGGCTCGAGCGACCGCAAACGCATCACCGCCGAGGTGTGCGCGCATCACCTGTTTTTCAACGACACGTGGTATGCGACGAAAGGCAACGACATCAAGCTGCAACCGGGTACGATCCTGCGCATTCGCTTTG
>JANLUG010000471.1:0-1312 GCA_031363335.1 Gammaproteobacteria bacterium | reverse complement strand
CCCATGCCTTCGCACAGGTAACGGATCAGGAAGTAGCCGAGCAGCGGAAACGCGCCCCAGGACGTTGCGTACATGTAGCCGATGGCGATCTGCTTCGTCTGCGCATCGATGCCGAGCTCTTCATAGACGAAGCCGACGTTGCGCCAGAACATCATCAGCAGCAGCGACGCGCTCGCCACGATCCAGACACCCTGCCGCACGATCTCACCGACTTCCCCGACGCGTCCCGCACCGCGCAACTGCGCGATGATCGGCGTGGCCGCCAGCACAAAACCGCTGACCAGAAACTGCGACGGCCACAATACGTTCAGGCCAAGCGCGATGCCGGCCAGATCGGGCGCAGACAGGTGCCCCGCCATGATCGTGTCCATGACGCCCTGCGCCATCTGCAGCAGTTGCGCGGCCATCAACGGCAGCGCGAGCCGCACCAGCGTGCGAAATTCTTCGGCCGAGGCGCTCACGATCAGAACGCTCTAAAAAGGGGGCGCGCATTCTGGCCGCTCATTGTCGGCTCGGCAAGAGCGCTGGCATGCTGTGCGCGACGAGATTGCGGACACCTGCCATGGCCGATCGCGATACACCCTTAGTTCCCGACGACTTCGACGCGCCGCAGTTGTTGATCCACGCGTCGTTCCGTCTCGAGCCGCTCGGGGTCGAACACAACGAACGCGACTACGCCGCGTGGACCACGAGCATGGACCATATCAAGACGACGCCGGGATTCGTCGGCGAAGCGTGGCCGCACGCGATGAGCCTCGACGACAATCGCGGCGATCTTGCAAAACACGCCGACGATTTCGCCCGGCGGCGCGGCTTCACCTACACCGTGCTCGACCAACGCAACGACGTGATCGGCTGCGTCTACATCTATCCCGCTCGCACCGACGCGTACGAGGCGCGCGTCACTTCATGGGTCCGCGCCGACTGCGCAGCGCTCGATCCGGTTCTATATCAGGCCGTCGCGCAATGGCTTGCGAATCGTTGGCCATTCGCCGGCGTCGACTACGCCGCCCGAACGTTGACTTGACGCCATAGTCGCGGTACTGCATCGGACAGCGCCTGCATCGAATCGTTAGGCCCGATGTTCTACAACCGGTTTGTTGTGTTGCGCTTGCCGCACGCCTCATGGGGCAAGCGGGTTACGTCGACTTCGGCAGTCCGTCGGATCATGCGAACCTGCCGGCGGTCGGCAGCGTCGACGGCAAGGTCTATGCAACAGGTTGGGAAGGATTCGTGGCCTGATCGAGGTCTACCATTTATTCTCCGTTTCGAGCACCGCAGCAGCGGCCGGTATCCGGGAATCGGATGACGT
>JANLUG010000449.1:0-4937 GCA_031363335.1 Gammaproteobacteria bacterium | reverse complement strand
ACGATCCCCTATTCCGCGTGGGGTGCGGAACTGTCGCTCGACTATCTCGAGCGCACGCTGATCACCGGCTGGCGCGAAATGCTCGGCATCATCGGCCAACTGCTGGTGATGGCGCTGCCGGTCGCGTTGCCGTGGCTGGCGATACACGGTTTCTCGAGCCTCGAGGCAACGCGCGGCGACTCGATGGCGCCGTTGCTGCACATCGTTGCGGTGATCACCGTCGTCACGCTGTTCGTATCGCTCGCGGGCTTGCTGTGGGTGCTGCCCGAGGTCCGTGTGCCCAGCTCACACGTCAACTGGTTCTCCGGCATGCGCGTGATCTGGCGCAACGGTCCATTCAAACGGCTGATTCTCGTGAACATCTTCAACGGCATGGGTTGGACGGTGTGCGGCACGCTGTTCGTCTTCTATGTCCGCTACATTCTCGAAGCGGGCCTCGCGGCCACCGGCTGGTTGCTGTTGGTGTATTACACGGCCGGCGTCATCGGCGCGCCGCTGTGTGCAAAGGGCGGCAATCTGATCGGCAAGCACCGGATGTGGGCGTGGACGATCATCCTCACGTGCGTGACCTATCTGCCCGCGACGCTGCTGGGTCCCGGCGACGAATGGTGGTTCGCGTTGATCCTGTCGTTCACAGGATTATCGATTGCGAACGGCGGCATTCTTGGTTCATCAATGTCGGCGGACGTGATCGACATCGATACGCTGCGCAGCGGCCAGCAGCGCGGTGCATTGTTCATGGCGTTGTGGGCGTTGGCGTCGAAGTTTGCGGCGGCGCTCGGTGCACTCGTCGCGTTGAACCTGCTCGACATCATGGGCTTCGTGCCGGCCGAACACGATGCGGCCGGCAAGACCAGCTTACTGTTCCTCTACATCGTGTTGCCGATCATCTGCTGGTTGATTGCCGCCGCGATCATCTGGAACTACCCGATCACGGAAGTACGTCATAAGCGCATACGCGCGCGGGTCGAGCGCAAGCTTGCGCTCAGCGCCTCAACGCCGACGTTGGTAGCGGATTGAACCGGTGCGTAACACCTACAACATCAGCCTGTTGCGACGACGGATCCACGAATCGCTGCCGAGGCAGCTGATGCCGGTCGGCGAATCCGCGATCGAGGGATTTCTGTCGCTGCCCGGCGCCAGTGCGTGGCGCCCCGACCGGTTGGGCCTTCGAGAACTCTCGTACATCTTCGACATCGGCCTGCCGTTTGCGCTGATCGGCGACAATCCCGTGGGCAGGGCGCTCGGCTTGCACGTCGGAGAAGCGGTTCGGGACGGGCGGCTTCCGGAAGCGCGTTTGTGGAGCGCCGTGCATGCAGCGGCATTGCTCAGCCGTTGGGGTCTTCAGGTAGAGATCACGAGCAGCGCGACGGCGCCGTTGCCGCAATTCGAAGTTCGCTTGCCGAACACCACGATGAACCTCGAAGTGCGTCGCGGCGCCGAACGCGGCCCGTCCAGTGGCGTGCGGCTATTGGCGATCGACATGCAAGGCGCCTCGACACGGTTCGAAGAGGTGGCCGCCTACTACACAGATCTTTTCGAAGAATCGGACAATCTCGCCGGCGTGTTGTTGTTCGAGCCGCGCTTCTGGGTCGGTATCGAACAGAAGGAATGGCTGCACCTGGCCCGACTGAATCCGAAGGCAAACGCACTCGAATCTGCGATGCTCGGCAATGCGGATGGCAGCCGCCGCGCGTTGCGACTGCCTTTGTTAGTCTGATCCAATACCCGGGAGAGACGTTGTGAAACTCGCCGTTGATTTTCCGTCGATCGCATTTCGCGAAGGACCTGCCGCGGTTGCGAAACTGGCGGCTGAGATCGAACGCATCGGCTACGACCAGCTCGATATGTTCGACCACGTCGTCATGGGTTTTCCGATCGAGGGCCGTACTGATCTGCAATATCCCGCGAAGATGCCGATCCTCGAGGCGCTCGTGACGCTTGGGTTCTGCGCCGCGGTGACGTCGCGCATCGGCCTCGGCACCGAAGTGCTCGTGCTGCCGCAGCGCCAGCCAGTGCTCGTCGCGAAGCAGATCAGCACGCTCGATACGCTGTCGGGCGGTCGAGTGCGCCTGGGCATCGGCGTCGGTTGGCAATCCTCCGAATACGACGCACTCGGCGAAGCGTTTGGCGATCGCGGCAAACGTATGGACGAAGCGCTGCAGATTCTGCGCACGTGCTGGCGCGACGAGCGCGTGGACTTCGCCGGCGAGCACTACAAGATCACGGCGATGGGCATGGAGCCGAAACCGCCGCAGGGCGCTGCGCTTCCGATCTGGGTCGGCGGGCATTCGCCGGCCGCGTTGCGTCGTGTCGGGCAGTACGCGGACGGTTGGCTCGCCGCGCTCGTGAACAACAAAGAACGCGTGGCAAAGGAAATGCAGACGATTCGCGAACACGCGCAACGCTTCGGACGCGATCCCGGCGCGATCCAGTTTCAGACGATGCTGGCGCCGCCGCCGCGTGAAAACGACGACGGTAAGGGGAAGAGCTTCTATGCCGAACCCGATCGCGTCGCGCGTCGTGCGGTCGAGATCGCGGAACTCGGCTTCGGTTGGGTTTCGCTGAACGGCACCAACCTGTTTCAGTCGGGCGCGCGTACGGTTGCCGCAATGGTCGACAGCTTCGGTGCGCTGCACGATCGCATTCGCAGCGAAGTGGGCTGACGATCCCACCGCATGGCGCGCCTGCTTCAGTCGATCTTCGTCATCTGTCTCGTCGCGTTGCCGGCGGCGTGGATGAAGACGGATACCCTGCCAAAAGTGTTGTCGTTCTCGCGCGCGCTCGCCACCGAGCCACGCCAGGAGGAAATCAAACAGCCGCCGATCGAAGTCGATGTCGGCGGAGTCGCGTATCGCGTCGAGCCGTCGCACCGATACGCGCTCGACGGGATGGTGGTGTCTTACCGCGTGCACGATGCCGATCACCTGTTGCATCGGCTGTGGAACGACCATCTCAATGTGGCGGACCTGTGCGTGGTATGGGGCGACGATGCCGGCGGCGTCGACCTGCATGCGTTCGAATTCGCGAACGGCGAGTTCACGTGCACGTTCAGTACGCACAGCGAAAAAGACTGGCGCGCGTTCCGGCTGGACCAGATCTCGAATAACCACCTGCTCACGGCCGACCCGGCGTTGCGCGCGCGAATCGGCGATGTAACGGTCGGCGACCAGATTCGCTTCGAAGGTTATCTGGCGAGCTACTCGAACGCGTCGGGCTTCCATCGCGGCACCAGCACCACACGCAAAGACACCGGCAATGGCGCGTGCGAGACGGTCTACGTCACAGAATTCGACATCGCCGATCCGGCTCCGCGCGGCTGGCGTAAGCTGCAAAGCGCAGCGCTGTGGGGAATGCTACTGAGCGGCGCCGCCTGGTTGTTGGGTGTCGGCAAAGGGTGGTTCTGAAGCGCCCGTGCGGAAGGTGAAGCGTGCGTGTATTGATTCTTGGTAGCGGTCTTGCCGGTATCACCTCGGCTTACTACCTGCGCAACCAGGGTTGCGATGTCGTCGTCGTCGATCGCGCCGCGGCGGCCGGACGCGAGACGAGCTTCGCGAACGGTTCGATGATCACGCCCAGTCTCGCCGATCCGTGGAATGCGCCCGGCGTGTTCGGCGCGCTGATGCGCTCGTTAGGCCGCGAGGATGCGGCGATCCTGCTGCGCGTCGGCGCGATTCCCTCGTTGTTCGGTTGGGGAATCACGTTTCTGCGTAACTCCGCGTCGAAGCACTTCGAACGGAACTACCTGAGCAACGTCGGTCTCGTGCATTACTCTCAACAGATGATGCGCGATCTGATGCAAACGCACGCGCTTGCGTTCGACTACGTGGACGACGGCACGATGAAGATCTTCCGCGATCCTGCGGCCTTCGATCACGGCATCAAGATCGCGCATTGGCTGAAGCAGGTCGGCATCGAACACCGCCCGCTCGATCCGGGCGGCGTGGTCAAGATCGAACCGAACCTCGCGCCGGTGATCGGCGAGATCGTCGGCGGCATCGGCTATCCCGGCGACGAGACCGGCAACGCGCGGATGTTCTGCGAAGAGATGCGCCGCGTCTGCACCGACATGGGCGTGCAGTTCCGGTTTGCCGAAAGCGTCGTCGAGATCATCCGCAAGCGCAGGCGTGTCGACGGCATGCGAACGGCGAAGGAGGTGTTGAAAGCCGATGCCTATCTGATTGCGGCCGGCAGCTTCAGCTCGCTGTGGGGTAAACAACTCGGTTTCAATCTGCCGGTTCGTCCGGCGAAGGGTTATTCGATCTCGGTGCCGATGCATCGTTGGGAGACCCGACCGCGCGTGCCGGTCGTCGACGATTCGCTGCACGCTGCGTTGGTACCGGTCGGCGGCGTACTACGTGTAGCAGGCACAGCCGAATTCACCGGCTACGACGTGACGGTGAATCCGAAGCGCATCGCGAACCTCGTCAATCTGTTCGGTCGTGTGTATCCGAAGCTCGCCGAGCGCGTGGGTGACCTCGACGTACAACCCTGGTGCGGACTACGGCCGCTGACCCCGGACGGTATGCCGATCGTCGGGCGATCGCCGATCGACAACCTGTTCCTCAATACCGGACACGGTCCGCTCGGCTGGTCGATGGCATGTGGATCCGGCAAGGCGGTGGCCGACATCATTACCGGCGCACCGACCGGGATGAATATGACCACCTTTGCACTGAACCGATTCTGACGGCCGTGCAATGGTGACGTCGTTCGAAGCGTCCGAACGAGAACCCTGGATACTCATATTCGACGGCGACTGCGGCTTCTGCCGGTATTGCGTCGACTACGCGCGCGCCGTGACCGATGCAGAAGGGGGCGGCGTCCGTTTTGAGCCGTATCAAGACGTTGCGTCCGACTATCCGGATATCTCAGTCGAGGAATTCAAGAACTCTATTCAGCTGATCACGCCGGCTGCTCGCCATCGCGGCGCCGAC
>JANLUG010000442.1:0-2698 GCA_031363335.1 Gammaproteobacteria bacterium | reverse complement strand
CGCATCGCGCCCGGCATGCCGCCGTCGATCACCACGGTCTGGCCGGTGATCGATGTCGACGTCACGAACGTGAGCACCTGCGCCGCGATGTCGTCCGCTTGTCCCACTCGACCGAGTACGGCTTGCGCGCGCGCACCCTTGGCCACCGCCTCGGGTAGGCGCTTGGCCATTCGGGTGTTTTCAACGAGTCCCGGTGCGACGCAATTGACAGCGACGTGCGGCGCCATCGCAACGGCGAGGCAACGGGTCAAATGGTTGAGACCCGCCTTGCTCGACGAGTAAGCAATGCTGCTGCTGCCGGGGCTGATGCCGCCGGCGGAGGAAATATTGACGATGTGGCCACCGCCGTCGGCCTTGAGCAGATTCGCCGCCGCCCGCGCCAGCAGGAACGGCGCGCGCAGGTTGGTTTCGAGCACGCGGTCCCAGATTTCCGGCGTCAGTGCATCGAGATCCGGAAACGCAATGCCGATGTTCCATGCGGCGTTGTTGACGAGGATGTCGAGCCGGCCGTGAAGCTCCGCCACGCGTTGTATACAGGCATCGATTGCCTGTGGCGAACGTTGATCGAGTTGCAGCGCGCTCGCGTTACCGCCTGCGCCGACGATGTCGCGCACGGCGGCGGCCGCGGCGTCTTCAGCACCCACGTACGTCACCACGACGTGAGCGCCGGCGCCGCCCAGGTGCCGGGCGATTGCGCCGCCGATGTCACCTGAACCGCCTGTGACGAGTGCGACTTTGCCTGCCAGTTTCATCGAGTTTCTCCTGATTTCTACCAACTTGCCGCAGCGGTACACGCAGCGCAAGGCGTTACAGTAGACGGCGTTAAAGTAGGAGCACGCGGGGCGTGTTCGATTCAACTGCGAGGTTCGACTGATGCACCGGATGTGGATTGCGATCTCCTTTGCGTTCGTTGTCGTGGGCTGCCAACCGAAGCAGGTTGATCAGTCGCCTGCACCTGTAGTTGCCGCACCGGAGACCACCGAGAAGAAGGCGGAAGCGTTGGAGCAGAACGCGGCGGCCGGTAACAAGACGGTTCCGTCGCCGGCCGAAATCATCAAGCGACCCGAAGCACAGGCGGTCGATCCTACCGGCGCCGAACCGCTGGACGACGCGCTCACCTGTCTCGCACGCACGCTCTATTGGGAGGCGCGAGGTGAGGCGAACGACAGCGTGGAGGCGATCGCGAATGTCGTGATGAACCGACTCGGCCATGACGGATACCCAGACACGATCTGCGGCGTGGTGAAGCAAGGCCATGAGCAGGGCAAGTGCCAGTTCTCGTGGTGGTGCGACGGTCGCTCGGACCATGCGTGGGAGGACGATCCGTATGCCATCTCCAAGGAGATCGCGCGCCGCGCGCTCAATCTCCAGCTAACGGATCGAACCGGCGGCGCGTTGTACTTCCATCATCGCAATGTCAATCCCAGCTGGGCCGCGGAGTACATCAAGACGGTCGAGATCGGCGAGTTCGCGTTCTATAAACCGCGTGGGGGCGATGCGAGGTGACCAACGAAGTGCGTACATGGCATCACGGCCTGGTTGCCCGCTGGTGGGCGGAATTCAATAAAGGCGGTGAAGACGTCGACTATTTTCTGCGCGCCATTGGAACGTCAGGACAGCCGGTGCTCGATGCAGGTTGTGGTGCCGGGCGATTGCTGTTGCCGCTGCGGCGCGCCGGGATCGATGCGGATGGCAGCGATACTTCGGCCGATATGCTCGCCTGGTGCCGGACCGGCGCGGAGTCGGAAGGATTGTCCGTAAATCTCTATCAGCAGCCGATGCATGCCCTGAAGCTGCCTCGCCGCTATCGCACGGTCGTCGTATGCGGCGCTTTCGGCCTAGGCGGCACGCGTGCGCAGGATCTCGAAGGCTTACGACGCATTCACCAACACCTCGAGCCGGGCGGTGCGCTCGTCATGGATCACTATCTGCCGAATCTCGAGAGCCCTCGAACCTGGCCCGCGTGGATAGAGAAGCCCGACCTTCCGGGACGCTGGTCAAAACGTGCCGATCGGCGGCGTGCCGGTGACGGAACGGAGCTGGAACTACGCAGCCGGAGCCTTGCATTCGATCCGCTGGAACAAACAACGACGCTGGAGATGCGCGCTGCGCACTATATCGACGGGCGCGAAGTGGCGGCTGAAACGAGCGCCATCGACATCAACCTCTACTTCAAAAACGAAATCGAACTGATGCTGGCGACTGCGGGGTTCCGAGAGATCGAAGTCAGCGCCTTTTCGGAGGATCGACCACCGCGGCCCTGGGAAGACGCGCGCGTCGTCTTCCGCGCGCTCGCCTAGCTGAAATGCCATCTGGCGCGGCGCGCCTTAAATCGCGAGCATGGTGACTTACGAAATTTGCGGAGAAGTCCGCTGGAGAAGTCATGAAGTCGCCCATCTGTAAAATGCTCGGAATCGAATTCCCGCTGATTGCGTTTACGCACTGCCGCGACGTTGTTGTGGAAGTGTCGAAAGCGGGCGGCATGGGCGTGCTCGGCGCCGCCGGCCACAACGCCGAATCGCTCGAGATCGAGCTGCGCTGGATCGACGAACACATCGGCGGCAAACCGTACGGCGTCGATCTGATCGCGCCGACGAGCATGGCGACCGGCGACGACGATACCTCCGAGACGATGCTGGCGCGGGTACCGCAGGAACATCGCGACTTCGCGCGCAACATCCTCGCGCAGCACCAGATC
>JANLUG010000390.1:0-14203 GCA_031363335.1 Gammaproteobacteria bacterium | reverse complement strand
CGAGGGAAGCGCGGCGCGCAGATGCGCTGTCGCTCATGGCCGAGAAGTTGCGGGATGGGGTGATAGATCACGAGGATCCGCCGGCTATCGAAGACGGCCCGGTACTCGCCCCGGACACCGTCCGACGCTTGGCCTGCGATGCCGGTGTTGTTCCGTTGCTTGAGACGGGAGAAGGAGAACTTCTTTCGATCGGGCGCCGGACCCGGACGATTGCGCCGGCTCTGCGCCGCGCCTTAAAACGGCGCGACGCCGGCTGCAAATTCCCCGGGTGCGTTCACACGCGCTTCGTAGATGGGCACCACATCCTGCATTGGGCTGATGGCGGTGAAACCTCTATGGAGAACCTCGTTCTGCTCTGTCGCCACCATCATCGCCTGATTCATGAGGGCGGCTTCAGCGTTCAACGAATCGGCTGTTGATTCCTATTCACCGACCCGCACGGCCACGCAGTTCCGACCACCGCCGAAAAGCGTTCCCGCGGAAACGTCGACTCACTCTTGGACGCCAACATCGATCTCGACATCGACGAACACACCACCGTCCCCGCCTGGTTCGGCGAACACCCGGATTTCGACCACATCCTCTGGGTCATGAATCAGCGTCAAAACGACACCGATGTCGTCGAGTGTCACAATCCTATGCGCTGATCCGTCTATGTACGGAACCCACTTTCGGAGCATCACCATGATCCGCTCGATCCTCCACTCGGTCGTCCGCCGCTTCGAGCGCCAGTTCGACTACGACGCAACCTACATGCACGACATCGCCGATACGTCGGTCGGCGCGTTCTTGAAACTGGCGCTGGCGCAGGCGATGAGCAAGCATCGCGAAGGTGTCTCGCTGGAGGCGTGGTTCGCGGCCGGCTTCACAGCCGTGCGATACGAAGACTGCGGCCCGTGCGCGCAACTCGCGGTCAACATGGCGCTGCAGGCAGGCGTTGCGCCGGCGATGGCGCGGGCCATCGTGGCTCGCGATACGGCGCGGATGTCGAGCGATGCCGTGCTCGGACAACGGCTCGCAGACGCGGTGCTCGCGCACGAGCCGACCGATGCGATCCGCGAAGAGGTGCTCGCGCGGTTCGGCGAGAAGGGACTCATCTCGCTGTCGTACGCGATCGCGGCGACGCGCATCTATCCGACGATGAAGCGCGCGCTCGGCCACGCACATGCCTGCGAACGGCTGCGGGTGGACGGTGAAGCCGTCCTTGCGGCGCGTGCGGCGGCGTGAAACCGAAGGAAGCTGTGAGCGACGAGTTCGAGGCGCATCGGTCGCGCCTCACCGGACTCGGTTATCGGATGCTCGGCACCGTTGCCGAAGCGGAAGATCTCGTGCAGGAAACCTATCTGCGGTGGCATCGCACCGCGCGCGAAGAGATCCGCGAGCCCGCTGCGTGGCTCAGCACGACGATGGCACGCCTGTGCATCGACGCGCTGCGTTCGCGAAAGGCGCGCCGTGAAGATTACGTCGGTCCCTGGTTGCCGGAACCATGGCGCACCGCCGCGCCGGAGAATGACGACGCACCACGCCAGCTCGAACTGGCGGACGACCTGTCCGTCGCCTTCCTGCTGCTGTTAGAGCGCCTCGGACCCGACGAACGAGCCGCATTCCTGCTGCACGACATCTTCGATGCGGATTACGTCGACATCGCGTCGTCGCTCGGCAAGTCGGAAGCCGCGGTGCGCCAGCTCGTTTCGCGCGCGCGCCAACGGGTGGCCGACGATCGGCAGCGTTTCCGCACAACCCGGGCCGAACAGCAAGACCTCGCGCAACGCTTCAAGCAGGCGCTCGTCGCGAAAGACGAGCACGCGCTGATCGCGTTGTTCAAAACCGGCGCCACGTTGGTCTCCGACGGCGGCGGCAAAGCACTCGCGGCACTACGGCCGATTTACGGCGCGGACAAGATCGTGCGCTTCTTCATCGGTGTGACGAAAGGTCGCGATGAGGCCGATTTCGAGTTCGAGGAATGCTGGATCAACAACGCGCCGGCGCTCCTCATCAGGGAGTCGAGTGGCGATGTGTTCGCGACGCTGTCATTCGAAATCGACGACGGACATATAGCGACGGTCTACTCCATTCGGAATCCGGACAAGCTCGACCGGATCGGGCATCATCGGGAAAACCATCCGGAACACTGAACATGACCGATTTCCCGACTCCGAATTTTAACGTCGATCTCACCGGCCAGGTCGCGCTCGTCACGGGCACCACATCGGGCCTCGGCCGCCGCTTCGCAATCGTGTTGGCGAAGGCCGGCGCGAAGGTGGCACTGACCGGGCGCCGCACCGAACGCCTCGACGAACTCGCCGCGGAAATACGTGCATCGGGAGGCGTGTGCGCGCCGATCCGCCTCGACATGACGAACACCGACAACCTGATCTCCGTCGTCGCGGACGCGGAAGCAGCGCTCGGCACCGTCACGATTCTGGTCAACAACGCCGGCATTCCGGATGCGCAGCGCGCGCACAAGATGTCGAACGAACTGATCGACGCCGTATTCGATACGAACCTGCGTGGGCCCTATATTCTTTCGTGCGAAGTCGCGCGACGCCTGATCGCAAAGGAAATGCCCGGGCGGATGGTCAACATCTCATCGATGGGCGCGTTCAACTACGGCGGCGGCGGCGCGGCGCTGTACTCGATCACGAAGGCCGGCATCGTGCGGATGACCGAAGCGCTCGCCGTCGAGTGGTCGCGCTTCAACATCAACGTCAATTGCATCGCGCCGGGCGCGTTCGCGTCGGAAATGATGGACGGAATGATGCAGCGGATCGGCGACATCACGAAGGCGTTTCCGCGGAAACGCCTCGGTGATCCTGCTCAGATGGACAGCACGCTGCTATTCCTCGTGTCGCCGTCGTCGGAGTGCGTGACCGGCGCCGTCATCAAGATCGACGACGGGCAAGGGTCGCGTTAACGACGATTCGTTTAGCGCGGCGCGAAGCGCTGACCGCCGTCTACGCGAATGGTGCTGCCGTTCAGCATCGGATTTTCGAAGATCGCAATCGCCATGATTGCGAACTCACGCGGCTTGCCCATACGACGCGGAAACGCAGCGTCCTTCGTCAGCTGCAATTCGCCTTCCGCGGGAATTCCGGCCGTGAGGCCCGTCGCGAAGAGAGACGGCGCAATGGTCATCACGCGGATGCCGAGCGCGCCGAGATCGCGCGCCATCGTCAGCGTCATCGCGGCGATACCACCCTTCGCGGCCGTGTAGGCAACCTGACCGATCTGACCTTCGAACGCCGCGATCGACGCGGTGTTGATCATCACGCCGCGTTCGCCTTCGGCGTTCGGCTCGTTCTCGCTCATGTGCTTCGCACCGATGCGATTGACGTTGAATGATGCGACCAGGTTCAAGTCGATGATGCGGCGGAAATCGTCGAGCGGATGCATCGACCCGTCCTTCGCGATCGTGCGTTTCGCAACACCGCCGCCCGCAGTATTCACGACGAAGTGGAGACCACCGAGCGCCTTCACCGCTTCGCCGATCACCTTCTCGGTGCCGTCGTAATCCATCACGTTACAGACGTGGAACGAGCCCTTCAGTCGCGCGGCCACTTCGGCGCCCTTCGATTTCTCGAGATCGAGAATCGCGACTTTGCCGCCCTTCGCGACGAACGCTTCCGCGGTGGCCAGTGCCATGCCGGATGCGCCGCCGACGATGATTGCCTTGCTGCCTGAGATCTCCATTGACCGCTGCCTTCGGTTTGAATTGAGCCGCGGATCATACCGGGGTATCCGGCGCGCGAAAATCTCCGCGGACCGCGCTGAAAAGTGATTCAGTAAGTGCCGATCGCCGGTGGTTCGAACGCTTTCACGGGTCTCGCGACGCCGTCGAAGCGCTCGACCTCCACCATCGCGTGTTGTCCCGAACAACCCTGCGACAGCTGCGATGTACCGATGTCGCGCGTCAGCATGTTCGGATTGCCGTGCACGCACATCGCGAATTCGGCGCGGGAATCGTCCGGATCGAACCACGCACCCGTCGACAACTGCACCACGCCGCGCCTCACATCAGCCGTCAGCACGGCGCCCGCCAGGCAGCTGCCGCGGTCGTTGAACAGACGCACGATGTCGCCGGCCGCAATGCCGCGCTCGGCCGCGTCTTCGGGATGCAGGCGCACCGGCTCGCGGCCGGCGACCTTCGATGCCTGACTGTACGCGCCGACATCGAGCTGACTATGCAGGCGCGACGCCGGGTTGTTCGCCACAAGCGCCAACGGAAATTGTTTGGCGCGCGACGCACCGAGCCACTCCTCGCTCTCGAGCCACGTCGCGTGGCCGGGGCAATCGGCATAGCCGAAGCCGGCTACGGCTTCCGAATAAAGCTGGATCTTGCCGCTGGGCGTCTTGAGCGCATTCGCCTGTGGGTCCGCGCGGAACGCCTCGAACATCACCCGCGCCACATCGGTATCCGGCACGGCAATCGAACCGCTCTTCCAGAATTCATCGAAGCTCGGCGCCGCCACGTTGAGTTCGCCGAACGCTTCGCGAACGCGCCCGTAAAAATGTTCGAGCCACGCGCGCTCGTCGCGGCCTTCGGTGAACGCATCGCGTACGCCGAACCGTTCTGCAAGACCCGCGAAGATGTCGTGATCGCTGCGCGCGCCGCCAACCGGCGCCACGGCGCGTTGCATCGCGACGATCCGCGCATCGGCGCGACCTGAGCCGATGTCGTTACGCTCGAGCGACGTCGTCGCCGGAAACACGAGGTCCGCATGCCGCGCCATCGGCGTCCAATACGGCTCGTTCACGATGAGCGTGTCGGGGCGCGCGAGAGCGCCGCGCAACCGGTTCAGATCCTGATGGTGATGGAACGGATTGCCGCCCGCCCAATAGACGAGACGGATGTCGGGATACGTGTAGTTCGCGCCGTTGTACGCAAATGTCTGTCCGGGTTGCAGCAGCAGATCGGCGATCCGCGCGACCGGAATGAAGTCGCGCACCGCATTGCGGCCCTCCGGCAGCGACGGCAGATTCAGGCTTGCCGTCGCATTGCCGACGTCGCCCATCGACCCGTAACCATGCCCGAACCCGCCGCCCGGCAAGCCGATCTGTCCGAGCAGCGCGGCGAGCGACAGCGCCGCCCACACCGGCTGTTCGCCGTGTTGCGCGCGCTGCAACGAATACGACACGGTGATCAGCGTGCGCTTCGACGCCATCTCCCGCGCGAGCGCGCGCAGATCGTCCGCGGCAATACCGGATTGCCGTTGCGCCCACTCAACCGACTTCACGACGCCATCGTGTGTGCCGAGTACGTATGCGATGAAGCGCTCGCCGCCGTGACAGTAACGTTCGATGAACGCGGCATCGTGCAGACCTTCGCTGATGAGCGTGTGCGCGAGGCCGAGCATCACGGCGACATCGCTGAGCGGTGCCGACGGATACCAACGCGCCTGCGCCTCGGGCACGACGTCGTCGCGCAGCGGCGAGAAATGCGCGATCTGCATGCCGCGGCGGTGCGCCGCATCGAGGTGCTGGCGCAGACCGTGTCGGGCATTACCGCCGGGTGCCACGTACGTGTTCTTCAGCGGCAGTCCACCGAACGCGACCATCAGATCCGTGTGCCGCGCGATCACGTCCCACGATGTCGCGCGACGGAATACCGCGGCGGAACTGCCGACGAGATGCGGCAGCAGCACGAGCGATGCGCCGATGCTGTAGCTGTTGCGATGCGCGGTGAAGCCGCCGATCAGGTTCAGGAAACGGTGCAGCTGGCTCTGGCTCTGATGAAACATGCCGGCGCTGGCCCAACCGTAAGAACCGCCGAAGATCGCCTGATTGCCGTGTTGCGCAACGACGCGCTTGAGTTCATCGGCGGCGCGGTCGAGCGCTTCGTCCCATGAGATCGTAACGAACGAGTCGCTGCCGCGATCGCGCGACGGGCCGGGCCCGCGTTCGAGCCAGCCGCGCCGCGCCACGGGCGCCTCGATACGCACCGCGTGTCGCAGCGTGCCCGGTAGGTTGCCCAGCAACGGCGATGGATCAGGGTCGTGCATCGGCTGCACGGATGCGATGTCGCCGTCGCGCACCGTCACGTCGAATGCGCCCCAATGCGAACTGTGAGAAACCGTATGCGTGCTCGTCATGCGTCGCCTGTCGCGGGTTTGACAATCGTGCTCACGGAGTCCAGTTCACCATGCCGTTGGCAGCCGTCACCAGCACGATCACGCCGAACAGGATCCGGTACCAAGCGAATATCGTGAAATCGTGCGTGGCGATGAATCGCATGAGCCACCGCACACAGAAAAACGCCGAGACGAATGCCGCGACCGTGCCGACACCGAACACGCCGAGATCGTTCACCTCGAACAGCGCGCGGTTTTTCCACGCGTCGTAGGCGCCCGCGCTGATCAACGTCGGCACTGCGAGGAAGAACGAAAACTCGGTCGCGGCCCGACGCGACAGACCGAACAGCAGCCCGCCGATGATGGTGGCGCCTGAGCGGGAGGTGCCGGGAATCAGCGCGAACGCTTGCGCGAAGCCGATCTTCAGCGCATCGCGCCACGTCATGTCGTCGACCGACTTCACGCGCACGACGTGTTTGCGGCGTTCGACCCACAGGATGATGAGCCCGCCTACGATGAAGGCGATCGCCACGGGTACCGGTTTGAACAACACCGCTTTGATCGCACTGCTGAACGCGAGGCCGAGCAGCGCCGCCGGCATGAACGCGACGAGCAGATTGATCACGAACGCGCGCGCGCGCGGGTCGGAACCGAGCCCGAGCAGCACGCCGATGAAACGCGCGCGATATTCCCAGAGGATCGCGAACATCGCGCCCGTCTGAATGACGATTTCGAAGACCTGCCCCTTCTGGTCGTTGAAGTCGAGCAGATCACCGACGAGGATCAGATGACCCGTCGATGAAATGGGCAGGAACTCGGTGAGGCCTTCGACCACACCCAGCACGAGGGCCTTGATGAGAAGCACGATGTCCATGGGCGCGGCATTGTACCTGCCGGATGGTCGGCGTCGATGCCGTGTCGCAAGAATCACCCGCCATGACACGCGTTATGATCGACTGCGCCGTTTGAGGGCCACGACATGCCATCGAAATTCGTAGCTTCACTTGGGAAACGCCTCGATGCGCGCCCCGACCGGATCGACCTTCGCGACCGCGAATACGCCCCGGCGGTCATTTCACTGCCGCCGCGTTTTCCAGACGACGACACGGTTTGTAAACTGCTGCCGGCCTACCTCGGTTCCGGCCTCGTGTTGTCGCAAGGCGACGAAGGGGCTTGCACCGGCTTCGGTCTCGCGTGCGTGGTGAACTATCTTTTGTGGCGCGATGCCCAGATGCCGGGCATGACCCGCATCCGGAAGATCGAACGCGTCAGCACGCGGATGCTCTATCACCTGGCGCGCTTCTACGACGAATGGCCCGGCGAGGACTACGACGGATCCTCGTGTCGCGGCGCACTGAAAGCCTGGAACAAGCACGGCGCCTGCTCCGAAGCGCTGTGGCCGTACCGAACGCGCAACGATCGCGTGATGTTCATCAAGCCGAAGCAGGGTTGGGAAGCAGACGCGCTGCAACGCCAACTCGGCGTGTACTACCGCGTCGACAAGACATCGATCGTCGACATGCAGGCCGCGATCTACAACATCGGCGCCTTATACGTATCGTCGGATGTACACGACGGTTGGGCGGTCGAATCGAAAGTGCGCACGATCAAGGGCCACGATTCGTTGCCGAAAATCAGCGCGATCGTCGACCCCGACAGCATCGGCGGCCATGCCTTCGCGCTGGTCGGATACAACGAACACGGCTTCGTCGTGCAGAACTCGTGGGACACCGATTGGGGCTTGAAAGGATTCGCAACGCTGCCGTATTCGCAATGGCGCAAGTACGGCAGCGATGCATGGGTATGCGCGCTCGGCGTTCCCGGCGAAACCGAAACGGTGTCGACGCTGAAGGTGAGCCCACCGCGCGTCGTGCTCGCACGAACCGCCGGAATTACCGTAACGGGCGCAGCGAAGACCGACCGACCGAGAGTCAGCGCGGTGGTCGCACCGTGGACGGCGGACGCGGCCTATCGGCACACCGTGGTGATGGACAACGACGGCCGCGTCGTCAATCGCATCATCACGCAGGAGAACGCACAGACGAGCGTTCACGAACTCGTTGCCGAGGCACCCGCGGCGTGGTTCAAAGGGAAGCCGCAACCGCCGCGCCTCGCGATCTACGCGCACGGCGGCTTGAACGACGAGCAGGGATCGATCCAGCGCATCCGCACGCTCGCGCCGTATTTCGACGCAAACGGCATCTATCCGCTGTTCCTCACCTGGAAGACCGGCGCGATCGAAACGCTGAGCGACATCATCCAGGACCAGTTGCAACGTATACCGCGGCCTGACGGAGGGCTCGATGATCTGATCGATCGCGTTAAGGACGCGGCCGCCGAGGCGCTCGACAGGACGATCGAGGTGGTCGTCGGGCCGGCCGTCAAACCGATCTGGAGTCAGATGAAACAGAACGCGGCCGGTTCCGTCCAACAGGGCCACGGAGGGGATTTGATTGCGGCCGCGTTGCTCGATCTGAAAAAAAGCGTACCGGGTGTCGAGATCCATCTGATCGGACACTCGGCCGGATCGATCCTGCTCGGCTATCTGCTCGATCTACTCGACCCGAAAAAACAAACGATCGCCTCGTGTTCGCTCTACGCACCGGCTTGTACCGTTGCGTTCGCGCTGGATCACTACGTCGCCGCTGCACGGAAGGGGTTGCTCGACAAGTCGGCCTTTCACATTCATCTGTTGTCGGAGAAACGTGAACTCGACGACATCGTCGGTCCGTACCAGAAGTCGCTGTTGTACCTCGTCAGCCGCGCGCTCGAATCCGATCACAAGATGCCGATTCTCGGTTTGGAAAAGGCGTTCGACCCACGTTCCAACAAGGACTGGCACGACCGCACGCAGCCGCCCGCATTACCTCGTTGGCAGGCGTTCTGGGGCGCGGCGAATCCGAATCTGCACGTCGTCGACTCGAAGCAGGTATCGACCGGGCCACTCGGAAGCAGCATCAAGGCATCACACGGCTGCTTCGACAACGACGCAGCTACGATTGAGGCGACGCTGGCGCGGATTCTCGGCAGCACGCCGCTCCATGCGGTGGAGTCGCTCGACTACTGAGGAATTTTTTGTCGATGGTGCCGATCGGCGCCGGCTTCCGATACTATACCCCCCTACAGTATATGGACGGCCCGGATGGTAAAGCCCGCGTTGCATGAGACACACCCGCAGATCATGAAGCGGTTGAAGCGCGCCGAAGGTCAGGTCCGCAGCATCATCGGCATGATCGAATCGGCGCGGCCGTGCCTCGAAATCGCGCAGCAGCTGCAGGCCGTGGAGAGCGCGATCCGTGCCGCGAAGAAAACGCTGATCCACGACCACATCGATCACTGCCTGGGGCAGGCGGCCGATGGTCGCGTCGCGCGCGCATCGATCGAGGAATTCAAAACCGTGACGAAGTATCTGTGATGATGAATGACGCGCTGTTGGGCAGCATCGCGGCAACCGGTCTGACGGTTGCCTTTCTGCACGCCGCACTGCCGACGCACTGGCTGCCGTTCGTCCTCGCCGGCCGCAGGCAGGGTTGGGCGCGCAACAAGACGCTCGCCATTGCGGCATTGGCGGGCGCAGGGCACGTGCTGTTCACGATCGTGCTGGGTGCGGCGATCGCGTGGTTCGGCATCGCGATGGATCTGTGGATCGGCAACGTATTCCCATACATCGCAGGCGGCATCCTCATCGCGTTCGGCATCTACTATCTCGTCAGCGGCTCGGACGATCACCATCATTTCGGTCAGCACGCGCATCACCACCCTTCTCACGATCATGAGCACGCTCATGAGCACGATCACCCTCATGACCATAATCATGATCATGACGCTGATCATAACGAGCGTGCCGCGCCCGCGATTCCACATGGCAACGGTGTACAACTGGAGGTCGCGCAGTCACAGCTCAGCGACAGGGCCGTCATCATCGGACTGCTGGCGGCGCTGACCTTCTCACCGTGCGAGGGATTTCTGCCGGTGTTCGTTGCCGGCGCGAAATTCGGGTGGTCCGGATTTCTCGTGTTGTGCGTGACGCTCGCGGTCGCAACGCTGGCCGGCATGATGCTGCTGACGTGGCTCACGTTGCTCGGCTTCCAGCACGCGCGCTTCGACCGGTTTGAGAAACACGAGGGCAAAATCCTCGGGAGTCTACTGATCGCGTTGGGGCTCGTCGTGTTGATAGTGGAGGGTTGAGATGGCGCACGAGCACGATCATCACCACGCCGGCGAAGACGAACACCATTCGCACTTCGCGTATGCGCATCACGCGAGCGAACAGCGTCTGCGGCGCGCGCTCGTGCTGTTGTTCGCATTCACGGTCGTTGAGGCGGTGGGCGGCTTCTGGGCAAACTCGATCGCACTGCTCGCCGAAGCGACGCATATGCTGGCCGACTCGGCATCGCTGCTGCTCGGCATCCTCGCGATCCGCTTCGGCCGCCGCGTGGCAAGCGCCGAACGTACGTACGGCAACCGTCGCTTTCAGACGCTGGCCGCCTACACCAACGGTCTCACACTGCTCGCGCTTACGGTTTGGGTACTCGTCGAGGCCGCCCGCCGGCTGATCGCGCCGCCCGAAGTGAACGGCACGATCATGCTCGGCGTGGCCGCGATCGGCGCGGTCGCAAACATCGCGGCCTATCTCGTTCTTGCCGGTGCGAGTTCGCTCAACGAACGCAGCGCGCGCGCACACGTAATGAGCGACGTGCTCGGTTCGGCCGCCGCGATCGCCGCCGCCTGCATCATTCTGGCTTTCGGCTGGCTGCCGGCCGACCCACTGCTGTCGATCGTGGTGTCGTTCCTGATCCTGCGTTCCGGCTGGCAATTGACGCGCGAATCGGCGCACGTGTTGCTCGAGGGCACGCCGGACCACTTCGACGCGCAGCAGGTAGAAAAAGAACTCAGGGATCTACCGGGCGTATGCGACATCCATCATCTGCACGCGTGGTCGCTGACGGGCGAAGCACCGATCGTGACGCTACATGCGCAACTGTTCGAGGACGCAGACAGACAGCGGACACTGGCGGTGATTCTGGAGCGACTCAGTACACGCTTCGGCGTCGAACACGCCACCGTGCAGATCGAGGAAGGCGCATGCGCCGCGCCGAACGACGATTGTCATGCGCCGGTCGCGAGCGAACGCGCCGTTGCCGCGAATCATTGACGCGGCAGAGACTTCACTACATCCCACAGCTCTTGCGCAGTCCGCTCATCGATAGAAGCCGCGTCGACGATCGAGTGATCGAGCCGTTCCCCACCTACGTACTCGGCCAACGACAGCAGTGAGCCGACAAAGTCTTCGCGTGTGACTCCTAGATCCTCCGGATTCGCCGTCACCCCGCTGCGCGCCACCATGTCGCGCGCCCATTCCGGCTCGTTGGCCTGCAGCGTGCTCATCGCAACAACGCATAAGGCGACGAGCTCGCCGTGCAGCGGATGCGCGCCGGTACGGTGTTCGTACGCGTACGCGAGGAAATGCTCGGAGCCTTCCTCGAACCGTGAATGACGCAAGATCCCGCACGCGGCACCGATGCGCTGATACGCGGAAGCGAGCCAGCGCACCGCTTCCGGCGTTACGGCGTTGACCGCATCGACGTGATCTTCGAGTTCAACGAGCAGCACACGGCCGAGCGCAGCCGCCGCCGCGTCCCACGCGACGCCGTGACCGCGATCGACCGCAAAGCGCCAGTCCCACAGGCCGGTATGGCACGACAGGATGTCGCCGATTCCGGATCGGTTCAGGCGTTTTGGCGCCGACCGAACCAGATCCACATCGAGCACGACGAACTCGGGCAACACGCGGCCGATGTACTGCACCCGACCGTCGCGACGCACGCCGACCGCGTCCGTGAAGCCGGCATCCACCGACGTGATCGACGGAATCTGCACGAGCCTCTTGCCGGTTTTCCACGCGATGAACTTTGCGGTATCGAGTGCCGAGCCGCCGCCGAGCCCCACAACCGTGTCGGAGTCGGGCTCGTCGGCGAGCAAGCGCTCCAGATGATCGATGTCCATCACGCGCGCTTCGATCGTACGAACCGGCGCCGGCACTCGCGCCGCGATCGCGGACCACGGCGGTTCGTTGACGCAGGCGGTGTATCGACCGATGCCCGAAAGCACGTCGGAGACCGAAGCGTGTTCGATGCGAATCATCGCAGCTCGTCGGCGTGCGCGTGGATCTTGGCGAGCGCTTCGACGAGGTTCGTCGCGTCGTCGCGCGTGCCCATCAGCACCTGATGCTTGATCCACAGCGTCGTCGCGGCGGCGTTGCTCGCCACCGGCAGATCGAGCGCCGGATAACGCGGCCAGCGGCTGCGGTCGCGGTGGCGCGGTGCAAATCCGTTCGCCGCTTCGAACGCATCGATCGTATGTATCGTCGGATAGCTCGCCGTCATTGGAATACCCTCTGCTTCCAACGCCGACTTGATCACGTCGCGCGACAGTCCGAACTGCGCCTCGTCGATGCGCACCACGTAGCAGTAGTAACCCTGCGCCGTAGTGCGTTGATCGCGCGCCTGCGGGATGACGCCCGGCAGCTTTGAAAGCTCCGCATTCAGATACAGCGCGTTCGTATTGCGCACGCGATGCTGCTGCGGAAAACGATCGAGCTGCGCCAACAGCATCGCGCCCTGCCACTCCGTCATGCGGTAGTTGCCGCCCAGAGCGAAGTGGCTATAGAACCATTCGCCCGGTCGCCTGCCGCAATCCGTATACGAGCGGATCGAGGCGGCGATTTGTGGATCCTGAATCGTGATCGCGCCCCCTTCGCCGGCCGTCATCAGCTTCGACTGCTGGAACGACCAGGTGCCGGCCGCGCCGAATCCGCCGACCGGCGTGCCGTTCCAGGCCGAACCATGCGCATGCGCGCAGTCTTCGATCAGCACGAGATCGTGGCGCGTGCATATCGCCGTCAATCGATCGAGATCGGCCGGATGTCCGGCGAGGTGTACCGCGATGATAGCGCGCGTGCGCGGTGTGATGGCCGCAACCACGGCGTCCGGATCTATGCAGAACGTATGTCGATCGACATCGACGAGTACCGGTACGGCGTTGACACACGCCACCGCCGACGCCGATGCGAAGAACGTGTAGTCGGTGACGATCACTTCGTCGCCCTCCCCGACACCGAGGCCGAGCAATGCGACCTCGAGCGCATGAGTGCCGTTGGTAACGGCAACACAGTGGCGCGAGCGCGTGAAGCGCGCCCATGCCGCTTCGAACTCCGGCACCTTCGTTCCTTCCGTCGCCCACCACTTGCCGGACTCGAGTGCGTCGAGCAATTGCTCGCGTTCGGTCGAATCCCATTGCGGCCAGCGCGGATACGGCGTGTTGCGGACCGGCGCGCCGCCGGTGATCGCGAGTTGACCCATGCCTGCTACCTCTACCTCTCTATCTGTCTGTCTTCGATTCCGAACACGCGCTCCATGCCGCCGAAACGCACGACTCTGAACTCTTCGGCCATCGGCAAACCGTGGCGCCGTCCGGTCGCCTGGGCGCCGGCGCGAAGCAACGGCTCCATAAAGGGCCGAAGATCGCCGTGTTGCGCACGTTCGAGGCTGGCGATCTGATGTCCGCCGGTTCTAGCCTGAAGACGCAACTGATTGACGTAGTGCCGCAGCATCGTGTCGTGTGCGAGCGCCGCATCGATTTTTCGATCGATCGCGGCTGAAATGTCGACCGGCGTCGTCACTTCGACGACGCGCCTCGCAAAATACCAGCGCTCATATACACCGTGCGGCGAAAGACCCTCGGCGAAATGCTCGGGATGGTGCTTGTCGAACTGCGCCGTCCAGTACGTTTCGTCCACCGCGTGCGCAACCTTGATGTGATCCTGATTGTCTTCATGAAACGCGCCGTACGGGTCGAACGACATGACCGCATACGGTCGCACGCGCCGCACGTGATAGATGAACCGCTCGCGCAATGCCACTTCGCTCGCGTCGCCCAAGCGATCCGTTTCCCAACCGAGTTCGATGATCTCGCCGATGCCGAGAATGTCGGCGGCATCGCGCATCTGCGCAGTGTTTGCCGCGATCGTGTCGCTGACGCTCATACCGACCGAATCGTAGCGATCGTCGGTGACGCGCAACATCACGAGCCGCGCGCCGCGGTCTGCCATCAGGCGCAACGTGCCGCCGCAGAAC
>JANLUG010000382.1:0-1104 GCA_031363335.1 Gammaproteobacteria bacterium | reverse complement strand
CGCGACTGCAAAAGCGAGCGACTAGACATCGCGTACGACAAAACGGTGACGCTGCAAGGCGTCACCGTTTTTTTGGTCGTCAACCACGACATCGCGATTGCGCGTGCCTCGATTGCTCGCGTAACCTGCCGCGGATCTCTGGGAAACACATCACATGAAAAGAACACTTGGACTGAGTGTCGGCGCGTGCCTGCTTGCAATCACGCTCGGCAACGCTGCGTTCGCTGCGGACAAAATCGACGGCGTATTGGGCTCACCCGGCGCCACGGTAACGCTCGACGGAAAGCAGATTCCGCCGCCACCGATCAAATTCGGCGGCGTTATCAAGGAAGCCGCCACGGCTTCCACACCGTGGTGGCCGCCGCGTGTCGTGCCGCCAAAAGGCGCGCCCAATGTGCTGTTGATCATGACGGACGATCAGGGCTACGGCGTTTCAGGCACGTTCGGCGGCGTCATCCCAACGCCGTCGTTGGAGCGCGTTGCGAAAGCCGGCTTGCGTTACACGCAATTCCATTCAACTGCATTGTGCTCACCGACGCGTGCGGCGCTGATCACCGGCCGTAATCACCATTCGGTCGGCTCAGGCGTGATCGGAGAATTGTCGACGGGTTACCCCGGCTACGATTCAGTTATCGGTGTCGAGAACGCGAGCATCGGCACGATTCTGCGCGACAACGGTTTTGCGACGTCGTGGTTCGGCAAGAACCACAACACGCCGACGTACCTGTACAGCAAGGCGGGACCCTTCGACCAGTGGCCGAGCGGAATGGGCTTCCAGTACTTCTACGGATTCATGGGCGGTGAGACCAACCAGTGGCAGCCCTACCTGTACCGTGACCATACCCAGATTTTCCCGTGGGTGGACAAGCCGGACTACAATCTTACGACCGACATGGCCGATGAAGCGATCAGCTACATGAACGAGCTGAACGCCTCCGCGCCGGAGAAGCCCTTCTTCCTCTACTACGTGCCCGGAGGCACGCATGCGCCTCACCACCCGACGCCGGAGTGGATCGCGAAGATGAAGGGAAAGTTCGACATGGGCTGGAACGAGATGCGCGAGCAGATCTTCGCGAACCAGAAGCGGCTCGGCGTGATCCCGGC
>JANLUG010000361.1:0-10911 GCA_031363335.1 Gammaproteobacteria bacterium | reverse complement strand
CAGTCGGGAAATTCGACGCGGATCGCGGCTTCCGGTTCTCGACGTACGCGACGTGGTGGATCCGTCAGGCGATGGAACGCGCGCTGATGAACCAGACGCGGACGATCCGTTTGCCGGTGCATGTCGTGAAGGAAATGAACTTATACCTGCGTGCTTCCCGGGAATTGGCGCAGAAGCTCGATCACGAGCCGAGCGTCGAAGAGATCGCCGCGTTGATCGACCGCCCAGCCGCCGATGTCGATCGGATGCTCAAGCTCAACACCCGCGTCGAATCCGTCGACTATGTCAGGAACCCGCACGATCGCTCGATGCTCGAAACGATTGCCGACGAAAACATGGTGGATCCGTCGGAGCACGTCGCCGCACGCGATCTTTCGGCCAAGCTTGCGCGTTTGCTCAGCCAGCTGTCGGAGAAGCAGCGTGACGTGCTGGTGCGTCGCTTCGGTCTGCACGGCCGCGCGACCGGGACGTTGGAAGAAGTCGGCGAAGAGATCGGTCTGACGCGCGAGCGCGTGCGGCAGATTCAGGTCGAAGCGCTGGCGCGGCTACGGCTCAGTCTTGAAGCTGAAGGGCTCGACGGGACGGAGATCTTTTCGTAGCGCCTGGTATCAGCGCTCGAGCATATCCCGCTTGTTCGGCTTGCCGTCCCACTCGTCGGAGTCGGGCAGCGCATCTTTTTTCTCGGTGATGTTCGGCCAGATCTCGGCGAGTTCCCGATTCAGCTCGAGGAATTCCACCTGGTCTTCCGGCAATTCGTCTTCGGAAAAGATCGCGTTGACGGGGCATTCAGGTTCGCACAGCGCGCAGTCGATGCATTCGTCCGGGTGGATCACCAGCATGTTCGGGCCTTCGTAGAAGCAGTCCACCGGACACACTTCCACGCAGTCGGTGAGTTTGCACTTGATGCAGTTTTCGCTGACTACAAAGGTCATCGGCACACGCCTGGCTGGGAAAAGCGCCGTATTCTAACGAGTAATGTGCCTGTGTACAGGGTTCACGCAGGCGGCTCCCGTGCCTGCTGTACCAGATCGAACAGCAACGCGTGCGCGTCGCGCGGCGAGATCGCGTCAGGGTCGAGCGCGGCGAGTTGGTCGCGTAGCGGATTGCGTTCGCGCGGTGCCGCAAACAGGTCGGTTTGGGGGATGGCGACGGACGCTGCGGCATTGACCTCGAGTTCCTCGAGCTTGCGGCGCGCCGTGGCGAGTACCGCGTTCGGCACCCCTGCGAGCCGCGCAACCTGAATCCCGTAGCTCTGGCTGGCGGGACCTTCGCGCACCGCGTGAAGGAACACGATCTGCTGGCGATGTTCTGTCGCGGCGAGGTGGACGTTCGCGACGCCCGGCAGCTGCTCGGCGAGCGCCGTCAGCTCGAAGTAATGTGTAGCAAACAACGTGAACGCGCGTAGCTCGCGGGCGAGGTACGACGCACACGCCCAAGCCAGCGCGAGGCCGTCGTAGGTGCTGGTGCCGCGGCCGATCTCGTCGAGCAACACGAGGCTCTGCGGCGTGGCGTTGTGGAGAATGTTCGCGGCTTCGCTCATCTCGACCATGAATGTCGAACGGCCGCCGCTCAGATCGTCGGCCGCGCCGATGCGCGTGAAGATGCGATCGACCGGACCGATCCGCGCCGCGCGCGCCGGCACGAAGCTGCCGGTGTGGGCGAGCAATACAATCAGCGCGGCCTGGCGCATGTACGTCGACTTACCGCCCATGTTCGGGCCGGTGACGATCAACATCCTGCGCGCCGCATCGAGTTGCAGATCGTTCGCGATGAACGGCGCGGTCTGCACGTGCTCGACGACGAGATGGCGCCCGGCCTCGATGTCGAAGCCGGGTTCATCGCTCAGCGTGGGGGCGACGAGCTTCAAGCGCCGCGCGCGTTCCGCGAACGACGCGAGCACGTCGAGTTCGGCGAGCGCTGCCGCGCACGCGCGCAACGGCGCCGACTGCAGGTTGATTGCGTCGAGCAGTCCATCGAAAAGAAATCGCTCGCGCGCCAGCGCCCTCGACTGGCCTGTCAGCGCGTCGTCTTCGAACGCCTTCAATTCCGGTGTGATGTAACGCTCCGCATTTTTCAGCGTTTGGCGTCGGACATAGTCCGGCGGCACCGATGCGGCGGCCGCGCGATTCGATTCGATGTAGGAGCCGTGCACGCGGTTGTAGCCGACCTTCAGCGAGCCGATCCCGGTGCGCTCGCGCTCGCGCGTTTCCAGCTCGACGAGCCATTGACCGGCGTTGGTGGTTGCATTGCGCAGCGTATCGAGTTGCGCGTCGTAGCCGTCGGCAATTACGCCACCGTCGCGTAGCGTTGCAGGCAGTTCTTCTGCGAGCGCCTGCACGAGCAGGTGCGCGGTCGATTCGAAATCCACCAGCGACGCGGCCAGCGCCTGCAGCCGAACGTCTTGGAGCGATCCGAGCACGTTGCGGATGTCAGGCAACGCGATGAGCGCGTCGCGCAAACGAGCGAGATCGCGCGGTGCCGCGCTGCGCAACGCGATGCGGGTCAGCACGCGTTCGAGGTCGCCGATGTCGTGCAGCGGCGCGGCGAGCAATTCGTCTGCGTAAGCGTCGAGCAATGCGGAGGCGGCGTTCTGTCGTGCGAGTACGAGGCTGCGATCGCGACTCGGCGCATTCATCCAGTCGCGCAGCAAGCGTGCGCCCATCGGCGTGTGCGTCGTATTCAGCACCGCGAACAGCGTGTTATCGCGGCTGCCGTCGATGCGCTGATCGATCTCGAGATTGCGCCGCGTCGGCGCGTCGAGCAGCACGGTGGCGTCGGGCATCACACGCGTGAGGCCGTCGATGAACTCGAGCGATTGGCGATACGTTCCCTTTGCGAACGAGAGCACCGCGGCGGCGGCGCCTAGCGCCAGCGTCAGATCGTCGCAACCGAAGCCGCGTAGATCGCGTGTGCCGAGATGACGAGTCAGCGCGGCGTGTGCGAGATCGGCATCGAACTCCAGCGTGTCGCGCGTGCGGCAGAAGGCGAGCGGTGTGCAGATCGCGGCGAGCACCGGATCGTCGGGCAGCAGAATTTCGGACGGCTTCAGGCGTGCGAGTTCGGTGCGCAACTCGGCGTCGCTGGCGACCTCTTCGACGCAGAAGCGACCGCTCGCCAGTTCGAGCCACGCGATACCAAAGCGTCCGCCGAAACCGCAGATGCCCGCAAGACGGCTGTCGCCCGCGGCGTCGAGCAGCGCTTCCTCAGTCAGCGTCCCGGGCGTTACGACGCGCTCGACGCGCCGCTCCACCGGCCCCTTCGACGTCGCCGGATCACCGATCTGTTCGCAGATGGCCACCGATTCGCCGAGCCGCACGAGCCGCGCCAGATAACCGGTGGCGGCGTGATACGGCACGCCGCACATCGGAATCGGTTGTCCGTTCGATTGACCCCGCGCGGTCAGCGTGATGTCGAGCAATTTCGCCGCGCGTCGCGCGTCGTCGTAGAACATTTCGTAGAAGTCGCCCATGCGATAGAACAGCAGCGTGTCCGGATGCTCGGACTTGATGCGAAGGTATTGCTGCATCATCGGCGTATGCGATGGCGGGGCTACTTGGGCGGGGATCGGGATCGTCATGGGGGTGCGAGTGAAACAGACGCTCTCGACGAGCGTCAACCGATCGAGTCGACTGGGTCCGCTGCAGCGCTTCGACCGCGCGTGCGTAGGAGATCAACGCGACGTGCCTGAAATGCCCGTCGAACGGTTGCCAATGGGTACTGATTAAATATACAGTACCTGCCACATCGACTGTTTACCCGACGGAGCCCATCAATGAGTGATGCCAAGAGCAATAAAGAGCGCGCGCTTTCAGCAGCCCTGACCCAGATCGAGCGCCAATTCGGCAAGGGTTCGATGATGCGTCTCGGTGACCAGGAACCCGATCTGGTGCCGTCCATTTCCACCGGCTCCCTCGGTCTCGACATCGCATTGGGCGTCGGCGGGTTGCCGCGCGGTCGGGTCGTCGAAATCTACGGTCCGGAATCCTCGGGCAAAACCACGCTCACGCTGCAGATCATCGCAGAGGCGCAGAAGCAGGGCGGCACGTGCGCATTCATCGACGCGGACCATGCGCTCGACCCGATCTACGCGGCTTCGCTCGGTGTGGACACTGACGAGTTGCTCGTGTCGCAACCCGATACCGGCGAACAGGCGCTCGAGATTTGCGACATGATCGTGCGTTCCGGCGCTGTCGACGTCGTCGTCATCGACTCAGTCGCCGCGTTGACGCCGAAAGCCGAAATCGAAGGCGAAATGGGCGATACGCACGTCGGCCTGCAGGCGCGGCTGATGAGCCAGGCACTGCGCAAGATGACCGCGAACATCAAGAATTCGAAGACGTTGGTGATCTTCATCAACCAGATCCGCATGAAGATCGGCGTGATGTTCGGTTCGCCGGAAACAACGACCGGCGGCAACGCGTTGAAGTTCTACTCATCGGTGCGCCTCGACATCCGCCGCATCGGCGCGGTGAAAGAGGGCGACGAAGTGGTCGGCAACGAAACGCGGGTCAAAGTCGTCAAGAACAAAGTCGCACCGCCGTTCAAGCAGGCCGAGTTCCAGATCATGTACGGCAAGGGCATCAACCTGCTCGGCGAACTGGTCGACATCGGCGTGAAACTCAACGTGATCGAAAAGTCCGGCGCGTGGTACAGCTACAAAACCGACCGCATCGGTCAGGGCAAGAAGAACGCCTGCGATTTCCTCCAGGCGAATCCGGATATGGCGAAGGAAATCGAGACGGTCATTCGCAATCAGCTGCTGCCGAATGGCCGTGCTGCCGTCGATAGCGTTGCGCTGTCGGCCTCGGTCGCCGACGACACGGTCGAAGCGCTCGAGGTCTGACGGATCGGGCAGGCGGACGTGCGGCAAGAACCGTTGGAGCAAGCCCACCCGCGCGACGAGCTCGATGTCGCGCGCGAGACCGCAGTCAGGTTGCTCGCACGCCGTGAACACTCGACGGACGAGTTGCGTCGTAAGCTGAAGCGGCGTGGCTACGGTCAGGCGACCATCGACGAAGTGGTGTCGAGGCTCAGCACGGCCGAGTCCGTGTCGGACGAGCGCTTCGCAGAGAGCTTCGTGCGTGTGCGATCAGAACGCGGCCAGGGTCCACTGCGGATTCGCGCAGATCTGCGCAACCGCGGTGTCCCCGACGTGCTCGTCGACGAAGTCCTGACCACCACGTCGGAGTTCTGGTTGGAGCGTGCCAATCGGGCGCGAGTAAAACGTTTCGGTGATGTAGCGCCGGCCACGCGCGACGACTGGAATCGTCAGGCGCGGTTTCTCGCGCAACGTGGTTTTCCGGCCGATCTGATTTACCGCGCGCTCGGCGAATCGCGTAGCTGAACGCCCTCGGAATCCCTCTGGAAATCAGTGCTTTGCACTGAATCCGTGTATATAATTGCGCCCCTTTTTTGGCTGCGCGAACGTTCGCTGCGATGAAGACGTCTGATATCCGCTCGAAGTATCTCGAGTTCTTTGCCGGGCGCGGCCATCGCGTCGTGCCGTCGAGTTCGCTTGTGCCCTCAGGCGACAACACCTTGCTGTTCACCAACTCCGGCATGGTGCAATTCAAGGATGCGCTGATCGGGATCGAGGACCTGGGCTTCAAACGCGCGACGTCCGCGCAGCGCTGCGTGCGCGCAGGCGGCAAGCACAACGATCTCGATAACGTCGGCTACACGTCGCGCCATCACACCTTCTTCGAAATGATGGGCAATTTCAGTTTTGCCGATTATTTCAAGGAAGAGACGATCAGCTGGGCTTGGGAATTCATCACGCAGGTGTTGAAGGTTCCGCGCGAGCGATTGTGGGTCACGGTGTATCCGGGCGACGATCAATCGCGCGCGCTGTGGATCGACAAGATCGGCGTGGACCCGAAGCGTGTCGTGCCGATCGCCGACAATTTCTGGGCGATGGGGGACACCGGTCCGTGCGGTCCCGATTCCGAGATCTTCTACGACCACGGTCCGGATATCGCCGGCGGTCCGCCGGGCTCACCGGACGAAGACGGCGATCGCTTCGTCGAGTTCTGGAATCTCGTGTTCCCCCAGTTCGATCGTTCGCCCGACGGCACGCTGACGCCGCTGCGCAGCCCCGGCGTTGATACCGGGATGGGACTGGAGCGCGTTGCTGCCATCACGCAGGGCGTGCACACCAACTACGAGATCGATCTGTTCCAGAACCTGCTGCGCGCGGTGGGTGGAATCGCGGGCGTGCCCAAGGCCGATCTACTGCGCATCCCGTCGCTGCGAGTGATCGCCGACCACATCCGATCGACCGCATTCCTGATCGCCGACGGTGTGACGCCGAGCAACGAGGATCGCGGTTACGTACTGCGACGCATCATCCGGCGGGCGCTGCGGCACGGGCACAAGCTGGACATTCGCGGGACCTTCTTCAACACGCTCGTCGAGCCGCTCGCCAACGAGATGGGTGAGGCGTACCCGCTGCTCGACACTCAGCGTCACCGCATTGCCAAGGTGCTTCTCGCGGAAGAGGAACGCTTCGCCGAAACGCTCGCTCAAGGAATGGAATTGTTGGAGAAGAGCATTCGCTTGCTCAAAGGCCAGCAGATTCCCGGCGACGTAGTGTTCCGCCTCTACGATACCTTCGGCTTTCCGATCGACCTCACCGCCGACGTCGCACGCGAGCGTGGACTGACGGTCGATACGGACGGCTTCGATGTGGAAATGGAAAAGCAGCGCCACCGTGCGCGCGCCGCGAGCCGCTTCGATGCCGACATCGGCCAACGCATTCGCGTCGATCGCGCCGTCGAATTCGTCGGCTACGACACACTCGAGACGAAGGCCACGATTTTGGGGCTGTACGCGCTTGGAGACGGCGACGTGAAGAGCGTCGATATTCTTGCTGCGGGGCAGCCCGGTGTCGTCGTGCTCGACAAGACTCCGTTCTACGCCGAATCCGGCGGACAGGTCGGCGATACCGGTCGGCTCATCACGGACGATGCGCTGTTCGAGGTTTCCGATACGACGCTCAGCGGACGCCAACACCTGCATCGAGGGGCGATGAAGCACGGGCAGCTGCGCGTCGGCGCTAAATTGACCGCCTCCGTCGAAGGCGAACGTAGGCGTCTAACCGCGTTGAACCATTCTGCAACGCATCTGCTGCACGCTGCATTGCGTCAGGTACTCGGTACGCATGTACAACAGAAAGGGTCGCTGGTCTCGAGCGAACATCTGCGTTTCGACTTCTCGCATTCGCTTCCGGTCACCGAAGCCGAGCTGCGCGAAGTGGAGGCGATCGTCAATCGCGAGATTCAGCGCAATTCCCCGGTACAGACCGAACTACTCGGCTACCAGGCCGCGATGACAAAAGGCGCGATGGCGCTGTTCGGCGAAAAATACGGCGATGAAGTCCGCGTGCTGACGATGGGCGACGGATTCTCGGTGGAACTATGCGGCGGCACGCACGTGCACCGCACCGGCGACATCGGCCTGCTACGCGTTGTCTCCGAGAGTGGTATCGCGGCCGGCGTGCGGCGTATTGAAGCGCTCACGGGACCGACCGCGCTCGAATTCAGCGATGCCGCGGAACGCGATCTGCGCGCCATTGCGGAACTGTTGAAGACGTCGCGTCGCGAGGCCGTCGACAAAGTGAAAGTGCTCTTGGCGCAACACCGCGATCTGCAACGCGAATCGGATCAGTTGAAGCAGCGTGCCGCGGCAACGCGCGGCACAGACCTGGCGGCGACCGCGCGCGACGTGAAAGGCGTTCGCGTTCTGGCTGCGCAGGTGCAAGGCGACGATCCCAAAGCACTGCTCGGTACGCTCGATGCGCTCAAGAACAAACTCGTCAGCGCCGTGGTCGTGCTTGGGCAAGTCACGCACGGTAAGGTCGATCTGATTGCGGGCGTCACCAAGGACCTCACGGATCGGGTCAAGGCCGGCGACTTGATCGCAATGCTGGCACCGCAAGTCGGCGCCCGTGGCGGCGGCCGCGCGGATATGGCACGCGCGGGCGGCGGTGATCGACCCGAGGCACTAGCTTCGGCGCTGGCATCCGTCGAAGCCTGGGTGTCAGAGCGAATCTGAGCATGTCGCGGTACCCATCTGAACTCCGGAACCACCGGGACCCACTATGAAAGTCGTCAAGTTCGGCGGCAGTTCGCTTGCCTCTGCGGCGCAGGTGCGCAAGGTGGCGGAGATCGTACTAGCCGACCCGGCTCGGCGCGTCGTCGTGGTATCCGCACCGGGCAAGCGCACCGCGCGCGACACCAAGGTCACCGATCTGCTGATTGCGCTCGCTCGCGCAGGCTTGGCCGAGACCGGTGTCGCCGCTGCACTCGACGCAGTCGTTGAGCGTTACAGCGCAATCGTGAAGACGCTCAAGTTATCCCCTGACATCGTCACCACCATATCTGGCGACCTTATGGCGCGCGTCGAGTCGGATGCGAGCCATGAAGAGGCGTACCTCGACAATCTCAAGGCGGCGGGAGAGGACCACAGCGCAAGGGTCTTCGCCGCGTATCTGATGAAGCTCGGACACGAAGCGCATCACATCAGCCCGCGCGACGCCGGCCTGCTGCTATCCGACGAACCGGGCAACGCGCGGGTGCTGCAATCCTCATACGGCCGGGTGCGCGCACATCTCAGTCGTCAGAGCGGCATTTCGGTCTTTCCGGGCTTCTTCGGCTATTCCGAGTCCGGCCGTGTCGTGACCTTCCCGCGCGGCGGCTCCGACATCACCGGTGCGATAGTCGCCGCCGCGATGGACGCCGACGTGTACGAGAACTTCACCGATGTCGACGGTGTCTTCGTCTGCGATCCGCGGATCGTCAAGCATCCCGTCGAGGTGAAGGAGATCACTTACCGCGAAATGCGCGAGCTCTCGTACGCGGGGTTCTCCGTGTTTCACGACGAAGCGCTCGAGCCGGTGTTCCATGCGCAGATCCCGGTGAACGTGCGTAACACCAACAATCCGACGGCGCCCGGCACGTTCATTGTACCGACGCGCGATTCGATGAATCTGCCGATCGTTGGGATCGCGGCGACCGCGGGATTCTGCAACCTCTACGTCAGCAAGTACCTGATGAACCGCGAGGTCGGCTTCGGTCGGCGTCTGCTCAATCTGCTCGAAGACGAGGGCGTGCCGTTCGAGCACATGCCTACGGGTATCGACAATATGAGCGTCGTGATGCGCGAGGCGCGCTTCACCCGAGCGACCGAGGATCGCGTGTTACGTCGGATTCGGCAGGAACTCGGCGTGGACGAACTGTCGGTGGAGCGCGATCTGGCACTCGTCATGGTGGTCGGGGAGGGGATGCGCCACACGATCGGGGTTGCCGGACGAGCGTGTACGTCGATCGCCCAAGGCAAGGTCAACCTCGAGATGATCAACCAGGGCTCGAGTGAGGTGAGCATGATGTTCGGCATCAAGGCCGACGACATCACCGCGACCGTGCGCGTGCTCTATCGCGAGTTCTTCGGCGCGGCACCGAGGCGGTTGCGCAACAGGGCCTGATCCCGGCACACTCACTCGGCGCCGAGGAATTGGCGCAGACGAAGAGATGGAAAGCGACGTTCGATCGCTCTAACTACCGTCCAAAGTAGGGAAACGAAAAGGGGGACTGGACCATGTTGATTCTCACCCGCCGCGTGGGCGAAACGCTGATGATTGGTGACGAGGTAAGCGTCACCGTGTTGGGCGTCAAGGGCAATCAGGTTCGTATCGGAGTCAATGCACCGCGTAACGTGTCGGTGCACCGCGAGGAAATCTACGACCGCATCCAGCGCGAACACGGCGACGCGGAGATTCACGAGCTGCCGCAGTCCAATACAGGCCATTAGCCTGATAGTATTCGCACCCTTCGGAGAGGTGGCCGAGCAGGTCGAAGGCGCTCCCCTGCTAAGGGAGTATGGGCCTAATAAGTCCATCGAGGGTTCGAATCCCTCCCTCTCCGCCAAATGACCTTCTAATCTATTGTTATATATAGATTTTTTATGAGCCGCGCGGCTCCAACCACGCTTCTACCTACGATCTGAAAACCGGTGGCTATTGACGCTGGCGCGTGCATCCCGGGCGCGGAGGCGGGTGCGAAAATGCACGGGAACCGCTCCCCGATGCGCCATTGTGGGTTCTCGGAATGGGTCCAGAAGGTCGCCATCGATCGCGGTGCGGGTGACCACGGACTGAGCGCGCTGCGATCCGGTCAGGATCGCATCCCCAACGACACGTCGCAGGCGCGGTGGCCACGCCCTATGGCGATTGTCGGTGCTTCTCAAAAGCTGCGGCCCATTCGCGCGCACGCTTCTTCGCTTGGGCGATGTTGGCGGGGTTCATCTTGGCTGAGACGTTATCACGGTTCTTCGTCGCCCGATCGCGTAGCTCGGCGTTGGACGTGCGCGATGCAGCCAAACTGAACCACTTGTATGCGTCCACATCGCTTTGCGGCACGCCACGGCCGTCACGGTACATGTTGCCGAGGTTGAATTGACCCACCGTGTCCCCTTGGTCTGCCGCGCTGTGAGACCACTTCACCGACTCCCAGACCAACAATTGCGGCGCGTTGCTTGGGGTCGGTGGAAGTTGCGAGGTCGACGTCGCGTTCAAACCGAGTTCGGTCGGTGCCAAGACGGCGACGTTGAACGTGATGGCGGCGGTGGGTCGGGAACGGTCGCGGTCGGCCTTAGCGGAACCGGCAACTGAGTCATGCCACCCATCCGACACGCGCGAGCCAGCGTCCGCTGACATCACCGTGTGGCGGCTCGAAACCGCGAGTCGCCCGGCACGGTCAGCTGACTGCGAACGCTTCGGCTGGCCGACGCCCGTGCTTTCGATTAGCCGAGCCCCAAGGCTACGATCTGCCGATGCCGGAGGCCGTCTACTTTCCGCGCTGCGTCGAGCGCGGCACTGCGGCAATCGCTGCGGGCGTCAAGTGCATCGAACACGGA
>JANLUG010000356.1:0-1632 GCA_031363335.1 Gammaproteobacteria bacterium | reverse complement strand
GCGTCCACCGCGACGCGAACGGCGCCGCCCGTGGAAGGAGAAACGGTGTCTCGTGACTCCCACGCCGCGTCGATCGTCGGCTGCAATTCGTGCCCGCTCATGGCGCTCCTTTGTGGCCGCAGTGGGTGCTCGCAGTTGGGTGGTCGCAGTCGGCGGAATGTTCTGCGATGCTCCCACTTCGAATTGAACACGTAACCGAACAACAAGCACAGGGGAAGCAACGATGACGACGCTCAAGTGGCAGGTCGGCGATGTGACGATCACGCGCGTGGTGGAATCGGAAGTGCCGATTCCGTACAGCGCCGAAGGGGCATTCCTGAAAGAAGCGACGCCGGAAAAGCTGCGCGACATGCCGTGGTTGTATCCGCACTTCGTCAGTGAGACGGGTGACCTGAAGTTGTCGATCCATGCGCTGCTGGTGGAAGCGCCCGGATTGAAGCTGGTCGTCGATACGTGCGTCGGCAACGACAAGCCGCGCGCATTGTTCGGCAACGTCGGATTGCAGACGGGGTTCCTTGCGAGCCTCGAAGCGACCGGTTGCAAGCGTACCGACGTGAACACCGTCGTTTGCACGCACCTGCACGTCGATCACGTGGGCTGGAACACGATGCTCGAAGGCGGCAAGTGGGTGCCGACGTTTCCGAATGCCCGCTATCTGATCGGCAAGCAGGAATATACGTTCTGGAAACAGGAAGGCGACAAGGAGCAGCAGGAAATTCTCGGCGATTCGGTGCAGCCGATTTTCGACCGCGGCCTCGTCGATCTCGTCGAGATGGATCACCGTCTCTCCGCGGAAATCCGCCTGATGCCGACGCCCGGACATACGCCGGGGCACGTCAGCGTGATGATCGAGTCGAAGGGCAAGCGCGCGCTGATCACCGGCGACATGCTGCACCACCCGTGTCAGTTCGGGCATCCGGAGTGGTCGCCGAGTTTCGACAGCGATCCGGTGGCGGGTGCGTCGATGCGCCGCTCGGTATTCGACAAGGTGGCCGACCAGCCGCTGCTCGTGATCGGCACGCACTTCGCGGCGCCGACCGCGGGACACGTAAAGCGCGACGGCGGCGCCTTCCGCTTCGACGTCGGTTGAGTTCGATGGCCGACGAAGACGAATCGCGGAAACACCGCAACGACACGTACGGCGACAACATCGCCGCGCGTGCCGGCGGTGAACCCGCCATCCCCGCGGCAACCGTCGTGTTGCTGCGCGACCAGGTCGGCCAGCTGGAAGTGCTGATGCTGCACAAGGCATCGCAGATCGCGTTCGGCGGTATGTGGGTATTCCCCGGCGGGCGCATCGACGAAGCGGACTATCCGGCCGGACGCGATGCAAATGTCGCAGCGTGCAATGCGGCGGTGCGCGAGACGCGCGAGGAGGCGGGTCTCACGCTTTCGTCGGAAGGCTTCGTGTGGTTCGCGCACTGGACGCCGCCGCCCGGCACGCCGATGCGCTACGCGACCTGGTTTTTCGCTGTGCGCGCCGATCGCCACGACGTGACCATCGACGGCGGCGAGATTCAGAACCATCAGTGGCTCGCGCTGGGAACGGCGCTCGAACGACATGCGGCCGGCGAGATCGATCTGGCGCCGCCGACGTGGGTAACGCTGTATCAGTTGTCGAAAACGGCGACC
>JANLUG010000314.1:0-3204 GCA_031363335.1 Gammaproteobacteria bacterium | reverse complement strand
TCGATCGGGTGTGATCAACGGTTCGCCGGTGTCGTCAGGTACGTCTTTCGCCACGTCTTCTAGTTCTTCTTGATAGCTTCAGGATGGTAGAGCCGCCGGCGAGTGCTGGCTAGCCGGATACGCTGCCGGAATCACTCGTGCGCTTCGCGGCTTCAGCGCGTTGCGTTGCGTAAGCGCGGTCCACAGCTTGCGCAATCCGATCGATGATGGCGCGGGAGATCTCCGCCTTGGTACCGATGTCGATGCGATCTTCTGCGTCGACGGTGATCACAGTGACGGCGTTGTCGTTGCTGTCGAAGCCGATGCGTCGATCCGAGACGTCGTTCACGACGATCATGTCGAGACCCTTCCGCGCCAGCTTGGTGCGCGCGTTCGCAATCGTGTCTTGCGTTTCGGCCGCGAATCCGACGACGAAGGGTCGCGTTCCGCTGCGCGCGACGGCGGCGATGATGTCGGGGTTCTGAACGAGATCCAGCGACAATCCCTCCTCCGACTTTTTCTTGATCTTCTGCGACGCGGACTGCGCCGGTCGATAGTCGGCCACTGCGGCCACGCCGATGAAGATGTCGCACGCATCGAGATGTCGCGTAACCGCGTCATGCATCTGTTGGGCCGTCGTGACGTCGACTCGCGTCGCACCCGTAGGCGTCGGCAGCGAGACGGGTCCGGCGATCAGTGTGACGGTCGCACCGGCGTCGCGCGCCGCTTCAGCTACCGCAAAACCTTGTTTGCCAGAGCTGTGATTGCTGATGTACCGCACCGGATCGATGGCTTCCCGCGTCGGCCCCGCGGTTACGAGGACCCGTTTGCCGGCGAGGGGTCTCGCGCCGAACACGCGCGCCAGCTCCGTGCACAACGTTTCGGGCTCGAGCATGCGCCCCGGGCCGAACTCTCCACAGGCTTGCGGACCGTCGCCGGGACCCAGGATGCGGACGCCGTCGGCAACCAACTGATCGAGATTGCGTCGGGTTGCCCGGTGCTTCCACATCATGTGATTCATGGCCGGCGCGACCGCGATCGGGCATGTCGAGGCGAGACAGAGCGCGGTCAGCAGGTCGTCGGCCAAACCATTGGCGAGGCGCGCAAGGCTGTGAGCGGTCGCGGGCGCGATCAGGATGCAGTCGGCCCATCTGGCGAGTTCGATGTGCCCCATCGCGGCTTCGGCGTCGGCATCCCACAGGTCGCTTCGCACGGCTCTGCCCGAGACCGCCTGTAGTGTGGTTGCCGTTACGAACTTCGCCGCGCCGCGCGTCATCACCACTTGAACCACTGCACCCTGCGAGGTGAGTTGTCGCACGAGCTCTGGCGTTTTGTACGCGGCGATGCCGCCCGTGATTCCCAATAGGATGTGTTTGCCGTCGAGGGGCATGGTCGGGGCCGGTCGGGTCGGATGCGTACGATACCATTTCGGGGCGAGCACACACTCACCGGCGCGTGCAGCGCTCACGGGATTCGATCCATGACGATCACAGAATGGCCGGTTGGTGAGCGTCCTCGCGAACGGCTGCTCGCGCGCGGCGCGCACGGTCTGTCCGATGCCGAATTGTTGGCGTTATTGCTGCGGACCGGTGCCGGCGCGAAAGACGCCGTGCAACTCGCACGCGATCTGCTCAGCGGATACGGCTCGTTGCGCGCGCTGCTCGATGCGCCGGTCGAAGAACTGACCCGCCAGCCCGGCATCGGTCCCGCGAAGGCCGCAACGATTGCCGCGGCGGTTGCGCTGATGGAGCGCTATCTCGCGTGTGCGGTCGTGCGAGAGGAGGTCTTCGGTGCGTCAGCCGATGTACGCCGTTACCTGCGACACCGGCTCGGCGGCCGCTCGCGAGAAGTCTTTGGGGCGTTGTTCCTGGACGCTCAGCATCGCCTGATCGTCTTCCGCGAGATGTTCCTCGGAACGGTCGACAGCGCAACGGTTCATCCGCGAGAGGTGCTGCGGGAGACGCTCGCGGTCAATGCCGCCGCCGTGATCTTCGCGCACAACCACCCGTCGGGCGTGGCCGAACCGAGCGCCAGCGACGTCAGGATTACCGAACGTCTGCGCCATGCGCTGCAACTGATCGATGTCAGGGTGCTCGATCACATCGTCGTAAGTGGCACAGAAGCGGTCTCGATGGCCGAGCGCGGCTTGCTGTAGAAGGACTCCTCTGGTATAAAACGCGACTCTTTTTTTCGGGCAAGGGCGGAATCGCCATGACTCAAGTGTGCCAGGTGACCGGTAAGCGCCCGATGAGCGGCAACAACGTGTCGCACGCAAAGAACAGAACGCGGCGCCGGTTCGAACCGAACCTGCACTACCATCGGTTCTGGGTCGAAGGCGAGAAGCGCTACGTGCGTCTTCGCGTATCGGCCGCGGGAATGCGGGTGATCGACAAACAAGGCATCGACGCGGTGGTCGCCGATCTCCGCAAACGCGGCGAGAAGGTCTAAAACATGCGCGACAAAATCAAGATGGTTTCGAGTGCGGGTACCGGTCACTACTACACGACCGACAAGAACAAGCGCACGATGACCGACAAGCTCGAGCTCAAGAAGTACGACCCGGTCGTTCGCAAACACGTGATCTACCGCGAAGGCAAGATCAAGTAGCTCGGTTCGGGTAAGCGCCTCTACTGCGTGGTTGGCTGCGAGCGCTTCGCAGCCAAGTACAGATGTCCCCAAGTATCTACGGTTAGTCGCCAGCCTTCGTCGACGAACGTCGTGGCCATCGCCTCGGCGATGAGTGCGGGGCCGTCGATCTGTTGTCCTTGACCGAGCTCGGCCCGCTCGAACAATGCAACGGATGGATGCTGTACGGTGCGCAGCACGGCGCGAGGACCTGCGTGTGCGCGCGTCCGGAGTTCCGGAAGCGTCACCTTCGGATGCGGCGCAGTCACTTCACATCTGACGTTGACGAGTTCGACCGGCAGATCGAGTGCGTGGCCGTAGCGCGCTTCGTGCATGACGTTGAAGGCGCGCGCCGCTTCACCGGGCGTCGTCCAGTCGACCGTGAGTGTGAAACTCTGCCCGCGGTACCGAAGATCGACGAAACGATGCTGTTCGATGCTCTCCGACATGGCGCCGTCGTCCATCAACTCCTGAATGCCGCGACGTGACAGCGCATCGAAATAGCCGTCGATTTCCGATTGTCCAAGCGCTTCGAGCATGCCGTTGATTGTCTTCGTGAGCTGCCTGGACGCGTCGGCAACCAACATCCCGAACGCTGAG
>JANLUG010000308.1:0-2056 GCA_031363335.1 Gammaproteobacteria bacterium | reverse complement strand
CGGGCTTCTGGTTCAACGCCGGCATGCAATCGAGCGCCGAAGTGCACATCAACGAGAACGGCACGGTGACCGTCGTCGAGGGCAGCCCCGATATCGGCGGCTCGCGCGCATCGATGGCGTTGATGGCGGCGGAGGAACTCGGCGTGCCGTATGAGCGCGTACGTGTTCTCGTGGCGGATACGGAAAGCGCCGGCTACAGCAATACCACCGGCGGAAGCCGCGTCACGTTCGCAACGGGCATGGCGGTCATTCAAGCCTCGCGCGACATCATTGCGCAGTGCAAGCAACGTGCGGCGGCGACCTGGGGCATCGAGGCCGAGATGGTCGATTGGCAAGACGGCCAGGCGATTCCGAAGCCCGGCGTCAATGCCGATCTCAAACCGCTGACGCTCGCGCAGATCGCAGCAAATGCCGGCCGTACGGGCGGACCGCTGTTGGGACGCGCATCGCTGAACGCACGCGGAGCGGGGCCGGGATTTTCGGTGAACATGGCCGACGTCCGCGTCGATCCGGAGACCGGCAAAGTCGATCTGCTACGGTTCACGGCGATTCAGGATGCTGGAAAGGCGATCCATCCGGCGTATGTCGAGGGCCAGATGCAAGGCGGCGCGGCACAGGGAATCGGTTGGGCGCTGAACGAGGAATACATCTACGACGCGAAGGGCGTGATGCAGAACGCCGGTTTCCTCGACTATCGCATGCCGGTCGCGTCCGATCTGCCGATGATCGATACACAGATCATCGAGGTCGCCAATCCGACACATCCTTACGGTGTGCGCGGCGTAGGCGAGGTGCCCATTGTGGCGCCGCTGGCGGCGGTGGCGAATGCCGTGCGCGCGGCGACGGGCGTTCGAATTCACGACCTGCCGCTGTCGCCGCCACGCGTTCTCGCCGCGCTGGAGGCTGCGAAGGGGTAAAGGTGACGCGGTGGCCAAGGTGTTCTTTCCGGATCACCTGACGCAGTACACCGCCGGGGTCAGGGAGCTCGAGGTGCAAGCCGAGAGCTTCCGCGACCTGGTGGCGAAACTCGAAGTGCGTTTTCCGGACATCTCTAAAGTGTTGATCGGCAAGGTCGCGGTCGCCATCGACGGCGACATCATTCACGATCCCTTTCTCGATCTCGTTGGTCCGGATTCCGAAGTCTATTTTCTGCACCGTATCGACGGCGGCTGAGCCGTTTCGTCTACGGCGTATTTCGTTCAACGCACGTGAAAGGAGGAGACGTGGCGCGTATAGCAATCATCGGCGCGGGGAGTCTAGTGTTCTCCAGCCGGCTGACGGCGGACATCCTGTCATACCCGCACCTTCGCGACGCGCACTTCGCGCTGGTCGATGTCGATCGTGAGCGCCTCGCGTACGCGGGGCGGATCGTCGACCGGATCTGTCGCGACGGCGGCTATTCGCAAGCGGCGTATTCGCTGCATCACGATCGAGCGGAAGCGTTGGCCGGCGCCGATTACGTGATCATCAGCGTACTTGTGGGCGGATATGAAGCGATCGAACGCGAAATCGACATCCCAAAGCGCTACGGCGTCGATCAAGCGATCGGCGACACATTGACACCCGGCGGCATCATGCGTTGCCTGCGCACCCTACCGCAGTTGTTGGAGATCGGTCGCGACGTGATGAGGCACTGTCCCGATGCGTGGGTGCTCAACTACACCAATCCGATGGCCATGTTGTGCTGGGGCATGAACGAGGCGCTTCCGGGAATACGATTGGTCGGGTTGTGTCACTCCGTTCAACACACGACGGCACAGTGGGCGCACCGGCTGAAAGTGCCGCTCGAAGAAGTCGACTTCGAATGCGCCGGGTTGAACCATCAGGCCTGGATCTTCCGGTTCAGTCACCGCGGTGTCGATCTGTTGCCGAAGATTCGCGAGCTCGCTGTCGATCCGGAGTTGTGGCGCAAGGACTCATCCCGAATGGAGTACATCAAGCACTTCGGCTATCCGGTGACGGAGGCAAGCGGCCACAACTCGGAGTACTCGGCGTGGTTCCGCAAGCGTCCCGACCTGATCCCGGAAACTGCGGACCTGCCGCACCACCAGACGGT
>JANLUG010000293.1:0-10804 GCA_031363335.1 Gammaproteobacteria bacterium | reverse complement strand
TCCCGGTCGCGTCCGGGTGGAATCGGTATGCACATTGCGTCGCGGCAGAAGCCTTCCGGCTTCAATATAAAACCGGTCACCGTCTCGAATTTCTGCGGCGTCAGCCACAAGTCCGAGCCGTCGGCACGGTCGGTCACTTTGTGGATCGATCCGTTCGAAATGATCGTGGTCATGTTCGTCTCCTCAGGTGCCCGTGAACCGCGCAGGCCGTCGTTCCAGGAACGAGGCTACACCTTCTTTGTGGTCGTTGGACTTGAAGCACTCGGCGAGCGCCCTGGTGTGACGCTGCATGTGGTCGGCCACTTCTGCGCCAAGCCCTTCGTACACCATCGATTTGATGCGGGTCTGTGAGAACGGTGACCCTTCCGCAATCTTCCGCGCCAGCGCCATTGCGACGCCTTGAAGTTCTTCGCTCGGCACGACCTGATCGACATAGCCGATCGCGAGCGCTTCTTCCGCCGTGAGGAAATCACCGGTGTACAGCAGCTTCAGCGCGCGCTGAGTTCCGATCAGTCGCGGCAACAGCCAACTGCCGGCGCCGGTATCGGGTACGAGCCCGCGGTGCACGAAGTTCCACGCAAACCGCGCCTTCGGGCTCGCGATGCGGATGTCGCACTGCGAACTGAATTCGGCGCCCATCCCCACGGCCGGTCCGTCGATTGCACCCACCACCGGCTTCGGGCACTCGACGATCGGCCACCAGCGCCCGCGTTCTTCGGAACCACCGCGCAGGCCGCGTTGCGCGCCGGGCACCGTGGCAAGATCGGCGAGGTCGGTGCCGGCGCAGAAGGCACCCGGCGCGCCGGTGATGATTAGCGCCCGAGTGGATTTGTCAGCGCCCGCCTCGGCGACGCGTTCGAGGAATTCACCTAGCATCGCGTACGTCATCGCGTTGCGCTTGTCGGGGCGGTTGATGGTGACGATGCCCACGGCACCGTCCGTTTCATATCGAATCAGATCGGTCATCGCGAAGTTCCCCCAGTCAGTACAGGCTTGCTACCGTACCCGAGATCGGCGGCACGATGGTAGCCACGCGAGGGTAGTCAGAGGAAGCGCGCGACCTTGTCTCGATAGCCGCGACTGACTTTCAGGCGCGCGCCCTGTGTCAACGTGACGAAGAACTCGCCGTTATCGTGCGCGGTCAGCCCGACGACGTGTTGCGCGTTGATCAGCGTCGAACGATGCACGCGCAGGAACAGTGCCGGATCGAGCAGCGCTTCGAGTTGTTTCATCGTCACACGCATGACGTGTGTCTTGTTCTGCACGTGGATGCACATGTAGTCGCCGGCGGCGTCGATCCATTCGATGTCGCGTACCGGCACGAGTGCAACGTTCGCACCGTCGCGGATCGTCAGCCGTTCCGGGAAGCGATGTTCGCGGCGATGTTCCGCGAGCGACTCGATCGTCGACTCGGAGTGGCCTGTCATGGAGACGATCAGGTTCATCAAGCGCGCCTTCTGATCGACCGCGCGCAGGGCTTCCGCCATCGAACGGGCACGTCTAACGGCTTCCTCAAGGCGCGGCTGTTCGACCGGCTTCAATAGGTAATCTACCGCATGAACTTCGAATGCATTCACGGCGTATTGATCGAATGCGGTAACGAAGACGATCAGCGGCATCGAGTCGCGCTGCAACTCGCGCACCACATCGAATCCGTTCAGGCCCGGCATCTGAATGTCGAGAAAAACCAGATCCGGCGCCAGGCTTGCAATCGATGCCAGTGCCTCGCGACCATTGTTGCATTCATCGACGATGTCGATGTCGTCGATGTCCGCTAGTCTTAGATGCAAGCCACGCCGCGCCAACGCTTCGTCGTCGACGATCAACGCGCGCAGCGGCGCGCTCACGACGTTTCGAAGGGGATCCGTACGCACACCTGAAGTCCTTGCGGGTTGACGTTCGCGATCGTGAACGAATGCTCGCGGGGATAGATCTCGTGCAACCGCTGGCGCGTGTTGACGAGTCCGACGCCGCGCGTCGTTTGCGCGGCGGAGTTCGCTCCGTTGGCGACGGGCTCCGTCATTCCGGGGCCGTCGTCGGTGATTTCGACCTGCAACTGCGCGCCGCGCACCGCGGCGTCGATGCGGATGGTGCCGCCACGCTCGCGCGGCGCGATCGCGTACTTGATGGCATTCTCGAGGATGGGCTGCAGCAGCAGGCTCGGAATGAGCGCGCGGCGCGCAAGCGCCTCGACGTTGGTCGTGACCGTCAGACGTTCGTCGAAGCGGACTTGTTCGATGTCGAGATACAGCTGCAGCGCCACCAGCTCCTGCTCGAGCGAGACGCGCTGCATCGGATCGTTGTCGAGCGAGTAGCATCTTCAACTGCGCTTCGTGCGCCATCGCCGTCACGCGCAGCACCTTCTCGGTTTCCCGCTGCAGCATCTGGTAGTACTTGATGCCGAAGTAGAAGCCGCTCCACAGCAGCATCACGTAGAACGACGCCTGGATGCCCTCGAAGTAGCCGAGCCAGCCCATCGGCTCGAATTCGTCGAAGATGTACGCGACCGCGAGATTCTTTGTGGCCTGCCAGAGCCCGCCGATCACATACGACAGAATCGCGGCGGTCGCGATGCGCAGCGTCAGCGAGCGCGTCCACAGCGCGCGATAGGCGTAGCGCAGCACACTCGAAAGCAGGATGCCGACGACTGCCGCGAACGTATGCAGCGCGATGACGTGCGGGCGGTCGGGATTGTCCATCCAGTAGACCCAGCCGATCGCGCTCGCGAAGGCCCAATTCGTCCAGCCGACCTACTGCACGAGCCAGAATTGCAGTTCGCGATTCGAGAGCAGCCCGGCGGCGCGGCCGAAGGGGCGTTTGATCGGGACGGCGGCTTCGCTCATCGGCCGATTCTAGTGATCGGTGCGCGCGCCACCGCACCGGCGACTGCAGCTCGTCGCACCACGGACTCGGTTCGTCGCCGACCGGGTCATCGCGGCGGTGCCGGGATGACCGTCGCGGTCAATCGCGCGATGCAGACGAGGCGGTCGTCCGCTGTGCGGATTTCGATACCCCAGACGTGCGATGTCCGTCCGAGGTGGATCGGCCGGGCGACGCCGGTGACGACGCCGTCGCGAACGCCGCGAATGTGATTCGCGTTGACCTCGAGACCGACGCACAGCCACTGGGTTTGATCGACGCAGCACATCGATGCGGCGCTGCCGAGCGTCTCCGCCAGCAGTACCGACGCGCCGCCGTGAAGAAGACCCCAAGGTTGCAGCGTGCGCTGATCTACCAGCATCGTCCCACTAAGTGAGTCTTCACCTACAACCGTGATTTCGATGCCGAGCGCCGACACCGCGGTGCCCTTGTGGATGCGATTGAGTTCCGCCAGATCGGGCGGTACGAACCAGATGCTCATCGATCACCTCGGGGTTTCGTAGTGGTCGCATCGCGTCGGAGCAACGCGTCGAGGTTGAAGCCGGCGAGCTTCTTGTATCGCTCTGCGATTTCACCGAGTTCGGCATCGCTGAAGTGATCGTGGATATCGGCGAAGCCGTTCGGGCATCGATCTTCGACCATCTGCAGCACCCGCTCCGGTCCGGTCTCGCGATTGTCGAGCGTCAGCTTTGCGGTGGGCTCCAGCCGCTGCGCTTCGTAGGCCGTCAGCGCCCGTTCGACCGTCGGCTCGGTCCGCAGCGCGTCGGCTAACGCGATGCCGTCGAGGATGCCCTGCGACGCACCGTTCGAACCGTTCGGTCGCATTGCGTGCGCCGCGTCGCCGAGCAGCGTCACGCGGTCGAACGTCCAACGCGGCACCGGGTTGCGGTCCACCATCGGAAACTCGAATACGTTTTGCGTCGCGGCGAACAGTGCCGGCACGTCGAGCCAGTCGAAGCGCCAGTCTGCGAACGCGGGTACAAAATCGTCCGGATTGCCGCGGCGGTTCCAGTCGGCGCGATTCGGCGGCAGCGAACCGGGTAGCCGCCGTTCGGCCACCCAGTTCATTTGCGTTCGGCCGCGCCGTCGCGCCGCTTCCGAGATCGGGTAGATCACGGCTTTCAGATCGTTGTGGCCCATCATGATGCAGGAGCGGCCGTCGAAGACCGGTTCCCAGTCCACAACACCGCGCCACAGCATCTGTCCGGAGTACACCGGGTTGCCTTCATCGGGATAGAACGCGGCCCGCACCGCCGACACCAAGCCGTCGGCGCCGATCAGCAATCCGCCGCGCTGACTGGGTTGTGCAGCACCGCTTCTGCGCTGCGTGAAGTGAGCCGTCACTCCGCCGGTATCCTGCTCGAACGTTGACAGCGTGTGGCCCACCTGGACGGCGTCGGCGCCGAGCCGGGCACGCACAGCGTCGAGCAGAATCATCTGCAGTTCGCCGCGATGAATGGAGTACTGCGGCCACGCGTAACCGGCCTCCAGTCCGCGCGGTTCGGTCCAGATCGGCTTGCCGTGCTTCGAGTGAAACCGCAGCGTGCTCGTCAGGATCGCGGTGGCTTCCAACGCGTCCTTCAACCCCAGCGCCCAGAGTGCTTTGACGGAGTGCGGCAACAGATTGATGCCGACCCCGAGCGGTCGAATCTCCTCCACCGCCTCGTAGACGCGCGCGCCGACACCCGCCTGATGCAACGCGAGCGCGCACGTCAGCCCGGAGATACCGGCGCCGATGATCAGCGCATCGTTGCGTTGGTCGGCCATGCTGAGGCAGCCAGACGTTTGATATAGAGGCAAGGGACGTTAGTGTAAGGACCGCGTCGCGCAGAGCAACGCGTCCGAAACAAACGGCCCGAATCAAACACCTTAGGGAGCAGACGCGCAGTGGCAAACGAAGGCTATCACGAGCCGATCAACGAGATTTCCGACGCGACCCGCGACATGCATCGAGCGATCACGTCGTTGATGGAAGAGTTCGAGGCGATCGACTGGTACAACCAGCGCGCCGATGCGTGCACTGACCCTGATCTGAAAGCGATCCTCGAACACAACCGGGACGAAGAGAAGGAACACGCGGCCATGGTGCTCGAATGGATCCGCCGGCAGGATCCGACGCTCGACCACGAACTGAAAGACTATCTGTTCACACTAAGCAGATTGCCCACAAGAGCAAATGAATGGCTTACGCAGAGGTGACGCGATGACGACTCAACGCGCATTCGTTCCCGCGGCCGGGCACGATCGTTGGCTATCGTTTTACGATCCATTGACGCGTTTGCTTGGCGCGCCGGCGTCGCTGCGCGAACTGATTGCGCAGGCGAATCTGCAACCCGGCCTGTGCGTGCTGGACGTCGGTTGCGGCACCGGCACGCTCGCGGTGATGCTCAAGCAGCAGCATCCGCAAGTGGAGGTGGTGGCGCTCGATCCGGATGCGAAAGCGCTCGATCGAGCCAAGCGCAAAGCCGAACACGCAGGCGTTGCAATCAACTTCCTGTGCGGCTTCGGCGATGCGGTTCCGTACCCCGACGGTTCGTTCGATCGCGTGTTGTCGTCGTTCATGCTTCACCATCTGACGCTCGCCGAGAAGCGCGCCACGCTCGCGGACATCGCGCGGGTTCTGAAACCGGGCGGCACGTTGCACATTCTCGACTTCGTGTCGGCGACAGACCGGCCGCGCGGCGTCATCGCGCGCATGTTGCACACGGACGATCACCTCACCGACAGCGGCGACGGTCGCACCGCAGCGCTGCTCGAGGCGGCAGGCTTTGCATCCGCTGCCGAGGTCGGCGCGCGGCGCACGTTGTTCGGTCCGGTGGGTTTCTATCGCGCCGCTCGCGTCGCATCTGTCGGTCGCTAGCGTGCACAAGAGCAAACTCGCGGGGTTCATCATCGATTGCGAGACAGACGACCTGCCGGCCGCGGCGGCGTTCTGGAGCGCCGCGCTCGGCATGCGCACGCAGGCGCTCGGACCCGGCGAAGAAAAATATGTCGGTCTGAAAGGGGGCACGCACGGACTGCATATCGAAGTGCAGACCGTGGCGCATCCGAGCCGTGTGCACCTCGATATAGAAGCAGACGATGTCGACGCCGAGGTGCGCCGTCTCGAAACGCTCGGCGCACGGCGCATCGAACGCATCAAATCCTGGTGCGTGATGGAAGCGCCGACCGGCCAGCGCTTCTGTGTGGTGCGCAGTTCCGCCGGCGATTTCGACGATGTCGCGAACATCTGGCCGTGAGCGGACAGCGACCCGCCGCACCGCGCTGAAGCGATGACACACGAACTCGTACAACTCATCACCGAATACGGTGTTCTGGTGGTGTTCCTCAACGTCCTGGTGGAGCAGATCGGCTTGCCGGTGCCGGCCATACCGACGCTCGTCTTGGCCGGCGCGTTGTCGGTTGCCGGCAAGCTCGCCGTGGTCGAGTTGTTCGCAGTCGCGCTCCTCGCGTGCGTGATCGCCGATTCGCTGTGGTATATCGCGGGTCGCATTTACGGCAGCCGCGTGATGAAGGCGCTGTGTCGCGTCTCGCTCACGCCGGATTCGTGCGTCAGCCAGACGCACTCACGCTTCGAACGTTGGGGGGTGAACGCGCTGCTGATCGCGAAGTTCGTGCCGGGGCTCGCCACTATCGCGCCGCCGTTGGCGGGTGCCACACGGATCAGTTGGCCGCGCTTTCTGTTGTTCAACACCGCCGGCGGAGCGCTGTGGGTCGGCGTTGGTCTGGGTGTCGGGATCGTGTTCAACGCGCAGGTCGAACGCGCAATGGCCTGGTTCGAAAGCACCGGTTCGTATGCGCTCGGCATCGTCGTTGCGTTGCTGGCGGTGTATGTCGCCTATAAATGGTGGGAGCGCCGCGCCTTCTATGCAGCACTGCGGATGGCGCGCATCGGCGTCGACGAGTTGTATCGGATGATGGACGAAGGTGCGGAGCCAGTGGTCGTCGACGTTCGCACGACCACCGCAAGAACGGTCGAGCCGCGCCAGATTCCCGGTTCGCTGCACGTGCCGCTCGAAGCGCTCGATCTGCACATCGGCAACCTGCCGCGCGACCGCGACATCGTTCTCTATTGCACGTGTCCCAACGAAGCGTCCGCGGCACAGGTGGCAAAGCTGCTGATGGATCGCGGCTACAAACGCGTCCGTCCGCTGTTCGGTGGACTCGATGCGTGGGTTGCCGCCGGTTATCGCATCGAGTCGCTCGTTCCGTAGCGCTTCGACGCAGTACTGACGCTCGGATAAAGGGGCAATTCGGACTGCAACACCGGTCCATTCGGACCTCCGCCGCGGTTGCCATGATTGTCGTCTAGCTGTTAAGTTCCCCTTCGCTGTAAAAAATACAAACGCTGCCCGGGGACCCTCTCGATGATTCGCTTAGCCGCAGTCTTGTTACTGGCCGTCAGCGCGTTTGCCTCCGCCGCCGAGGGTTACGACTACCCCTACACCGATCCCTACCTTGCGACGGTGATGGGCACGCCCGATTCGGTGATGGCGAAGGTGCCGGAAACCATCCCGCTGAAAATCCGCAAGCTGCCCCGCTATGAAGGCCGCAAGATTCCCGATGCACTCTGGTACGGTGCGCAGCTCGATTACTCCTACGCGACCCAAAAAGGTCCCGCCCCGCTGATTTTCGTGATCGCCGGCACTGGTGCCGCGCACGACAGCGACAAGAACCAGTTCCTGATGCGCGCCTTCTATGCGGCTGGCTTCCACGTGGTGGGCATCACGTCGCCGACGTATCCGACGTTCGTCATCGCCTCGTCCACCAGCATGGTGCCGGGCGAGCAGCGCGACGACGCGCGCGACATCTATATCGTCATGCAGAAGATCTGGGCTGAGATCGGTCCGAAAATGCAGGTCACGTCGTTCAACCTGACGGGCTACAGCCTCGGTGCGACGAACGCCGCGTTCGTTTCGTTGCTCGACGAAGAGAAGAAAGCCTTCAACTTCAAGAAAGTGCTGCTGCTGAACCCGTCGGTGAGTATCTACAACTCGATCTCGAAGCTCGACCGGTTCCTGGAGAACATCCCCGGTGGTGTCGACAACTTCAACCGGATGTTCAACAAAATCGTCGTTCAGGTCGGCAATGCCTACAAAAAATCCACGACCGTATCGTTCTCGCCGGATCTCGTCTTCGAAGCGTTCAAGGACAATCCCCCCCGCGACGAGGAACTGGCGGCGCTGATCGGAATTTCGTTCCGGCTGTCATCGTCCGCGCTGGTGTTCACCTCCGACGTGATGACGAACTACGGCTTCATCAAGCCGGCCAACCTGATCCTGACGCGCAATACCAAGATGGATGACTACACGCAGGTGAGCCTGCGGGTGGGCTTCACCGACTACTTCCACGAGTACGCGTGGCCGTTCTATCAGAAGACGACCACGGCAAAGACCCGCGCCGAATTCGCGCAGATGCAGGGTCTGGCGTCGATCCAGGATTACCTGATCAGCGCGCGCAAAATCGGCGTGGTCGATAACCGCGACGACATCATCCTGGTGCCGGGCGAGATCGAGTTCCTGACCAACACCTTCGATACGCGCGCGAAGATCTATCCGGCCGGAGGTCATCTGGGCAATCTGAAGCAACGCGAGACCACCGCCTACATCGTGGATTACTTCAAACAATGAATCGCCATATACCGCTAGTAGGTCTAATGGTGCTCGTCGTGATGGCGAGCGCAGGTTGCAGCACGGCGCCGTCGAAAAAATCCGGCCAGCCGCCGGATCAGCCGTATTACGAACGCAGCCGCATGATGATCGACGACGTCGATGCACCGCTCGAGATCAGCGATCCGTGGGAAGGCATGAACCGGTCGATCTACCGCTTCAACTCCTACGCCGACCGCTACGTGCTGAACCCCGCGGTGAGCGCGTATCAATTCGTGTTCCCCGGCTTCGTTCGCAAAGGCGTCAGCAACTTCTTCACCAACCTCGACAACATCCAGACCGTGGTCAACGAGATCTTCCAGTTGCATCCGGTGAGCGCGCTGCAGACCACCGGCCGGTTTCTGGTAAACACCACGGTCGGTGTCGCAGGCTTGTGGGATCCGGCCACGCCGATCGGCCTGCCGCAACACTATGAAGACTTCGGGCAGACGCTCGGGCGCTGGGGTGTCGGCGACGGGCCGTACCTGGTGCTGCCGTTGTTTGGTCCGTCGTTCCTTCGCGACGCCGGCGGCAAGGTCGTCGATTCGGAGATCTTCAGTTTGATCGATCCGTTGCAGCTCGACGACGTCAACGAGGGCTACACGTACCTCTACTACACGTTGCTCGTGCTCAACACGCGCAGCACGACCTCGTTCCAGTACTACCAGACCGGTTCGCCGTTCGAGTACGAGTTGGTCAGGCTCTTGTGGGCTACGAAGCGCAAGCTAGATGTCGAGAAGTACTAACATGCACACCTCAACGATTTCTCGTGTCCTGAGCGCATTCGCTGCGTCGTATCTGATCGTGCTCGCCGCCGCCGCGGCGGAGCCGGTCGCCGTGCCGATCAAGGTCGGCGTGACCACGTCGCTCACCGGTTCCATCTCGAACTTCGGTGCCGAGCAGCAGCGCGGCATGAAGATGTGGGAGAAAGACATCAACAACCGCGGCGCGCTGTTGGGGCGCCCGGTGGAACTCGTGCTGTACGACGACGGCTCCGATGCCGGCAATGTCGGCCGGCTCTACGAAAAACTGATCACACAAGACAAAGTCGATTTTCTGATCAGCCCGTACACATCGAACCTGACGCTGGCGGCGGCCGCCGTTGCGGAGAAATACGGTGTGCCGATGGTCAGCGTCGCGTCGTCCAGCGACATCTGGAACCGCGGCTACAAGAACACGTTCGGGCTCTACACGCCGGCGCGCTCGAACATGGATCCGGTGATGGATCTTGCCAAGCTGCAGAACTTGAAGACCGTCGCGGTGGTTTTTCTCGACGACGACTTTCCGCGCCACGTCGCCGAAGGCATTCGTCAGAAAGCAGCAGCCAACGGCATGACCGTCGTGCTGGACCAACAGTACTCGAGCGACCTGACCAAGATGCCCGCGCTTGCCCAGCGAGTGGCCGCCGCGAATGCGGATGTGGTCGTGGTCGGTTCTTATATGGACGATGCGGTGGCGTTCGCCCAAGCCGCGAAGGCGGCCGGTGTAAAACCGAAGCTGTTGGCATTCAGCGGCGCACCGGCGTTGCAGGAATTCGGGCAGAAGGTCGGCATCCCGAACGTGCAGGGTATGTTGTCCACCGTGCAATGGAGCCGCGACGTGCGTGTGCCGGGCGGTTTCGATCTCGCGTTCCGCTACGAGCGCGAATACCACATGTATCCGTCATACGACGCGGCCGGCGGTTATGCGGCCGGTCAGGTGATCGAAGCCGCGGTGCGTCTGGCAGGCACGACCGATCGCGCGAAAGTGCGCGACGAACTCGCGGTGCTGAAATTCCGCTCGATCCTCGGCAACTATCGCGTCGATCCGACCGGCCTGCAGACGGCGAAGTCGACGTACCTGGTGCAATGGCAGGACGATCACATCAGCCTGGTCTACCCACCCGACGTGGCCCGCTGGAAGTTGATTTTCCCGTACCCCGGCTGAGTGCTCTTTCAATAAAGGCAGTTCAATAAAGGCAGGGGCCGGCGCCGCATGGCCAACCTGAGTATCAAATCGAAACTGCTGGTGATGCTGCTGGCGGTCAGCCTGTTTTCGATCGCCGTCGTTGCGTCGCTGAACTACTACACCTGCTACAAGTCGCTGCAGGACGCCATCTTCTCGCACCTCACCAGCGTGCGCGCCACCCGCGCGGATCAGATCGAACAGTTCATCGAGCGATTGCGAAAAGAGACGCGCGTGATCGGCGGCAGCGCGGTATCGACCGGCGCCGCGCGCGCATTCATCGACGCCTACAAGAAACTCGACGGCGTAACGGTCGAACCGGAGATGGACGC
>JANLUG010000278.1:0-1498 GCA_031363335.1 Gammaproteobacteria bacterium | reverse complement strand
CCGGTGTCGCGCAAGGCGATACAGATCTTGCGAACCAGGCGTTCGGCGATGCGACGTTCGCATCCGGTGCGCGTCACGTAGCGCGTTCGGTCGCGGCGCGCGACACGCCCGTGTATCTGTACCACTTCGACTACGTGCTCGAGCGCCGCCGCGGCAAGGTGCCCGGTGCCGCGCACGGCGCCGAGATCCCATATGTATTCGACGCGTTCGGAAAGCTGCCCACGGTGGTGCAGATGCTGACCACGAAGGACGACGCAGCGATGGCCGCGACCTTGCACAACTACTGGATCAACTTTGCCGCTACAGGCGATCCGAACGGCGACGGTTTGCCGCGCTGGCCGCGATACTCGGCCGCGTCCGACGAGTGGCTCGTGGTGCGTCCGAAGATCGAAGTGATCGCAAGGTTTCGGGCGCCGCAGCTCGACTTCTTCCAACAGCGTTGGGAAGGGGCGGAAGGTCGGTGAGTTCGCGCGTCGTACTAGCTCGCTTTCTTCTGCGCCTTCTCCGCTTCCTCGCGGTGATACTTCTCGATCGTCTTTGCGGCGGCGCCCATCGCGGCACCCATGAACGCCTCCGAATTGTCGGCCGCCCATTGCAGCGACTCCGCGCGCGCGGTGTTCGCGCGATTGAAGTGCGGCTTCACGTGCTGCGCGAACAGTGCGTATGAGCGCTTGGTGTCTTCGAAGTTCGCCCAGTTGTGCGCGAGCATCAGATACGCGCCGAAGTTCGGGATCTTCTGTTCGAGCCGTTCGATCTGCGCGATGGCATCGTCCGGCGTGCCGATGATGCCGGCGCCGCGCTCGATCATCGCATCGACCGGATCTTTGCCTTTGAGATCTTCGGCACCCATCCGGTTGATGGAGCTGAAATAGCCGCTCCACTGATGGAAGCCGAACTGCACCTGTTCCTTCGCTTCTTTACGGGTCTCGGCAATGTGCATCGGCCCTACGAGCCGGAGGCGACCTGGATCCATCGTGCGACCGTGTTCTGCCGCAGTCTTTTTCGCAACTTCCCAGTTGATGCCCAGTGCGTCGTAGCCTTGCGGATTCGTCGCGGCCACGCACAACATGCCGAAGTCGTGGCGCCCCGCGAGGGTGCCGCCCGACGGTGTCACCGAACTGGCCACTGCGATTTCCGGATACGGTTTCGTGTACGGCAGCAGTTGCATGCGGGCGTTCGTCAGCTTGAACCACTCGGTTTCCTTCGTGACGGTCTCGCCTTTGAACAAGCGCAGGATCACTTCGATCGACTCGACCATACGGTCGCGCTGCTTGTCGACGGGGATGCCCATCATCATCGCGTCAGACGGCAGCAAGCCCGGGCCGACACCGAACAGCACGCGGCCACGCGTCTGGTGGTCGAGCTGGATGATGCGGTTCGCGGCCGTCAGCGGGTTGTGGTACGGCAGCGATACGACGCCGGTGCCGAGCTTGATGCGCTGCGTGCGCGCCGCCACGTCGGCGATGAAGAGCTCGGGCGAGGCGATGATCTCGTAGCC
>JANLUG010000277.1:0-3190 GCA_031363335.1 Gammaproteobacteria bacterium | reverse complement strand
CGCAGCTCGACGCGGCTCTGAGCATCGACCGATCCGAGGGCGACTTTCGTCGCCCTCGGAATTGGTTTAGCGTGCCGTCGTCACCGGGAGAAACTCCATGAATGCCGCCACGGGCCTGACGACGGCGCTTGCAGAACGCATTTCCGCGACGCGATGGGAAGACCTGCCGAGCGCGGCACGCACCGTTGCAAAACAGTGCCTGCTCGACTTCGTCGGCGTTGCACTGGCAGGCGCGCGCGAACCGCTCGCCGACATTCTGAACTCGGATGCAGAAGACCTTGGCGGCAATCCCCAAGCGACATTGATCGGCCGAGGTCGGCGCGCCAGCGTCGAACAAGCGGCGTTGATCAACGGCGCCGCAGGACATGCGCACGACTACGACGATGTTCATCTCGCGATGAACGGCCACCCGACGGTGCCGGTGGCGCCGGCGGTGCTCGCTCTCGCTGAACATCATCACAAAGGCGCGCGGGCGCTGCTGGCCGCATTCGCGGCGGGCGTCGACACAGAGTGCATCATCGGACGGTATCTCGGCGGCTCGCACTATGCCGAGGGATGGCATGCAACGGGCACGCTCGGCAGCTTCGGCGCGGCTGCCGCTGCGGCGAATCTGCTCGGGCTCGACGCGGAGACGACCGCCCGCGCGCTCGGCATCGCCGGCACGCAAGCAGCCGGACTCAAATCGCAGTTCGGCACGATGTGCAAACCGCTGCATGCCGGCCACGCGGCCGCCACCGGAGTTCAGGCCGCGCGACTCGCGGCGCGTGGTTTCACGAGTCGCGACGACATTCTGGAAGTGACGCAGGGGTTTGCCGCGACGCAAGGTCACGGTGCATCCGTCGAACGTTTCAACCGCGCGTTGATCGAAGACAGTTACCTGCCCGGTGTTTGTTTCAAATACCACGCTGCCTGCTACATGACGCATTCGTCGATCGAAGCCATCCGCGAACTCGTCGATGCAAATCGGATCGCGCCCGACGACGTGCACGACGTCGAGCTCACCGTCAGTGAAGGACACTTCGGCGTCTGCAATATCCCGGCACCGGCTACAGGCCTCGAAGCGAAGTTCAGCTTGCGATTCACCGCGGCGATGGCATTGAGCGGCCGTGATACCTCGGGGATCGACACGTATACCGATACGTTGACGCACGATCCGAAGTTGGTTGCATTGCGCGACCGCGTTCGCGTCGTGGCCTGGCCCGATGCGCGGCCCGAAACGCGCGTGCGCGTTCGCGTCGGCGATCACACCTTCGAGACGGCTACGAACGTCGGCATCCCGCTGACGGATCTCGACGCGCAGTGGACGAAGCTGGTGCACAAGTTCCAAGCGCTTGTCGATCCGTTGCTCGGCGGCAACAACGCGGCGCAACTGGTGGAGACGTGCAAACATCTCGACGACGCGCAGAATCTCGACGCACTGTGGAAGTTGATTCGAGGTGCGGTATGAGCGAAACCGATTTCCGCAGCAGAGCGAAGCTGAATCCGAAGGGCAACCGTTTCGAGGATATGACCCCGGGGCGCATCTTCGAACATCACTGGGGACGCACAATCACAGCAGGCGACAACGCCGCCTTCACCACGTCGACGTTGTCGTTCTGCCCGTTGTACTTCAACGAACCGTATGCGCAATCGCTCGGCCATCCGCGCACCGTCGTCAATCCGATGCTCGTGTTCAACACCGTGTTCGGGATGAGCGTGGAGGATCTCTCCGAAGGCGGTGGACCGTTCCTTGGCGTGGACCAGTGCGCCTTCGTCAAACCGGTGTACGTCGGCGACACGTTGATCGCCCGCAGCGTGGTCGTGAACGCGCGCGAATCGAAGGGTCAGCAAGGCTTCGGCATCGTCACGTGGCACACCACGGGCTCCAATCAGCGCGGCGAAATGGTCGTTGAATTCCACCGGACCAACCTGGTGCGTCGGCGAGGTACTGCCGCATGAGCCTCACGGGTGCGGGCAATTATTTCGAGGACTTCGTGCCGGGCGACGTCATGCGGCACGCGCGCGGCAAGACGATGTGCGAGCAGGACAACGTCGGCATCACGCTGATGGTGCTGAATACGGCCGAAGGCCACTTCAACGAAGACGTCATGCAACGCGGCGGCATGGGCGGGCGCGGCTGGACGCAGCGCCTGCAGTTCGGCGGCGTCACGATCGCGATGATCATCGGCATGACGATGCAAGACACCGGCGAGAACGCGCTTGCTGAGCTTTCAATGGACAAGATCAGGCTGAAGGCGCCGGTTTTTCACGGCGACACGCTGTACGCCTTTACCGAAGTGTTGGCGAAGACCGACGCCGAGCAACCCGATGCCGGCATCGTCAGCTTCAAACACTGGGGCGTGAATCAAAAGGACGAGCTGGTGTTCGAAGGCGAACGGCGCGTGCTGATCAAGCGCCGCAGCCACTTCTCCCGCTGACACGCCATGCCGGGACACCACTGACATGCCTGGCGCGCTCGAAGGCCTCAAGGTCATCGATCTGACGATGATGCTCGCCGGACCGTTCTGCACGATGCTGCTTGCAGATCAGGGCGCCGACGTCATCAAGGTCGAACCGGTCGCCGGCGACGGCACGCGTCGTATGGGACCCTACCCCACCGAGTCCGGTCGTCACACGCCCTATGGCGCCTACTTCCAGAGCATCAACCGCGGCAAGCGATCCATCGGCGTCGATCTGAAGAGCGCCGACGGCAAAGACACGATCCGTCGTCTCGTGCGCGGCGCCGACGTACTGGTGGAGAACTATCGCGCCGGCATCATGGACAAGCTCGACCTGGGTTACGAGTCGCTGCACGCGATCAATCCGAAACTCGTCTACGCGGCAATTCGCGGTTTCGGCGATCCTCGCACTGGCGAGAGTCCTTACGTCGATTGGCCCGCATACGACGTCATCGCGCAGGCGATGGGCGGCATGATGGGCATCACCGGACCGAAGGGCTCGCCGACCAAGATCGGTCCTGGTGTGGGCGATACGTTGCCCGCGGCGTTGACGGCATTCGGCGTGATGGCCGCAGTTTACCGGGCCAACAAGACCGGTGAGGGGCAGTTCGTCGATGTCGCCATGTACGACGCCGTGCTCGCATTCTGCGAGCGCATCATTTACCAGTACTCGTATACCGGGCAGATACCCGGCCCGGAAGGCAACGGCCATCCGCTGCTCTGCCCCTTCGGCCTGTTTCCGGTGCGCGACG
>JANLUG010000656.1:0-2663 GCA_031363335.1 Gammaproteobacteria bacterium | reverse complement strand
CGTTCGCCATTTCATCCTGAAAATCGAGCGTCAACGTATCGAAGCTCTCGGCAAACTGGAGCCCGCTGATTTCTTCGCTTCTGTACGCCGCTTCGATCTTGTAGCGCTTCTGCTCGATGTTGCGCCGAATGCTCAGCAATTTGCGTGACGCGTTGCTGTTCAGCATTGGCCCAAGCTGGCCTTCCATCATGTTTTCGAAAGATGCGAGCTGGTAGTTCATTGCTTCGTCTAACGCCGGTTCACGGCTAAACAGGTCCGCCGCCGAATTGTAGATTTCTATTTCTTTTTTGAGGGACTGCCAGTCCAGACGGTCTTGATCGGACGGGGTCTTGTCATCCGTACCTTCGGGCAACATACAGTCAGGCAGATCGCCCGAAACCGTAGGGTAGCGTTTGAAGGGAGAGTGACACGGCCACAATCCCGGACGTCCATAGATAGTGAACATCGCGCGGGACACGTTGTACCCGCGAGCCCCCCTCACCGTAGTCGCTGCAGGAATCAGAACTCGATTGGCTGCTTGATGGCATACGCCATTGACCAGGTAGCATTTGATGTTGGCTCGTTCATCGGGCTGCGCGATGGAATTCGCGCGATTGGTCGACCCCGCGCCGGACCGGAACGGTTTGCCGCCCGTCTTGCCTCCGCAACAGGACCATGCCACGGCACCGGTGCCACATTGGACGTAGGTGTGGTCGGCCAACTTTGCGAAAAGCTTGGTCGGATACTTCTTTGCGATCAGGGTACCCATAGTTGCTGTCTCTTTTACCGAGCACGGCTAACGTTCGGGATATTACGCTTCAACAGGAACGCGAGCAGCCTGGCTAGCACATCCTCCAATCGGGCGAAGTCATCATTCGATTGATTGCATTCGCGCACGGTGCTTTGGGCCATTGTCGTGGAGCTTGAGCGCCCCAGGCACGTTGGAATGCATCGATCGTATCCGTCGACGCACAGCGCGCAGATGCCAGAGATCAGCCGGTTCTTCGGAATCGTGATCACGATGTACTTCAACGATCACGGCCCACCCCACTTTCACGTTCGATACGAAAGCTATCGTGCGAAGGTCCGAATCGTGGATGCTGACCTGATCGATGGCGAGTTGCCCGCGCGGGTTCTCGCGCTGGTAAGGGAGTGGGCTCACCTGCATCGCAAAGAGCTTGATCGAAACTGGACGAGTCTTGCGACGCAAGGTACGTTTGGCCGCATTGAGCCGCTCAAATAGGAGCATGTACTTGAACTGGGTAACCGCCGCGCGCGTGCTTGCGAACTACCGGCTCTGGGTTCGCTTCGATGACGGCGTTGAAGGTGAGGTCGATTTACACGATTTCGTGATGACCGATCCGCGCCCGATTGTCGCAGCACTGCGTGTCGCGGACGAGTTCGCCTCCATCCGTGTCGAGCACGATACGGTCGTCTGGGAAAACGGCTTCGACCTGGCGCCGGAGTATCTCCGCGCAAATCTGCGTACGCGCGCTAGCGCCTGAACTGCGGAGCGTGTCCGCCTCAACAGCCAGTTCGTGCAGGCCGAATTCTTCCTGCATCAGTGCGAGGTGTTTGCGGTGGCAAAATGCGTAGTCATGGAGGCTCTCGTATCAGGATGATTCATTAGGCCGACTCGATACGAAAGCCGGGATAGCCGCTTGCGACTTCCTGCTCGCAACGTTCGCGGTAGCGCGGATAGCCGCCCACGTATGGCATGAAGATACGCGGCTTACCGGGAACGTTGGCGCCGAGGTACCACGAGTTGCAGGTGGGCGTGGTGTACATCGTGCCTTCAGCCACTTCGTTCACGTGCGCGATCCAGCGTTGCTCCGATTCCGGCAGCGGCTCGATGGTGGCGAGCCCGTGTTCGCGCACGAAGTGAATGCAGTCGCCGATCCAGTTCACGTGCTGTTCGATGGCGATGATCATGTTGCATAACACCGATGGGCTGCCCGGCCCCGTCACGGTGAACAGGTTCGGAAAAACCTGCCATCTGCAGGCCGAGATAAGTCACCGGTCCATCGGCCCACTTGTCTGCGAGTCGCAGGCCGTCGCAGCCGCGCACATTCGCCTTCAACAACGCCCCGGTCATGGCGTCGAAGCCAGTCGCGTAGATGAGCACGTCCAGCTCGTGATGCGCAGCGGCCGTCTGAATGCCGCTCTCGGTGATCGTCTCGATAGGCGTCTCCACAAGGTCCACCAGCGACACGTTGTCGCGATTGAACGTCTCGTAGAAGTCCCGATCGAGCACCTGCCGCTTGCAACCGAGCCCGTAGGTCTTCGGCGACAGGCGTTCGGCAGTGCCTGGATCGCGGATCATGCGGCGCACCGTCGCGCGATACAGATCGTTCGCCAGTGCATTCGCGTGCGCGTCGGTATTGACGTCGCGAAAGCGCAGCAGCGCGCCCAGGCCCTGCTGCTGCAGGAGCGCTTCCCGTTCCTCCGGCGTCAGGTCCAGCAGGCGGGTGGGCAGTTGCGGCGCATCGCCCGTGCGCACAACGCTCTTGCGGGGACGAAAGTTCGATACGCCGCCCGCATTCTCCAGTTGCAGCGCGCGAATCTCGCGATAGTGCTCGCGGAACTCCTCCTGCACTGCGGAACGCATCCGTTTGCGATTAGCCGGAACGGTGTACACCGGTGTTCGCTGGAACACCGTCAGGTGGCCGGCCATCCTTGCCAGT
>JANLUG010000650.1:0-1468 GCA_031363335.1 Gammaproteobacteria bacterium | reverse complement strand
ACGCGGTACATCTGGACTGCACGCCGATGGGCTGTCAAGGTTGGTCATCGAGGGATGGGGAATGCCACGAATCTTGGAATCGGTTCGTTCGATTCACGACGCCTACGACCAGCTCAACGAATGCGGTGACCTGATCGCGGCGGCCGGCTGCCTCAAGGAAATCGGCCGGTGCATCCACATGCCGCATCCCGCGGTCATAGACGACTACTCCTTGAACCGCCTGCTGACGATCGAAGACGGTCGCGCGCTGGCGAGCGTGCTGGGCTGGGACCCGGAATTCGTCGAACAATGGTTGCGCCAAAGATTGCATCTCGTGAGTCCCATCGCCGCGGTCTGCCGGATGTCGACCCAACCCTTTGCGTGGGACGCTCAAACCGTTGCGGATGCAGTCACGGATGGGAGAAGCCGCGTGCCCATACAGTGGCCGCTGACGCCTGCGCGCGGCTTCTTTGGGGGCATCACCGTGCCTATCCACATGCCGCGCGGCCGCACCGGCTCCGTCTCCTGGTATTCGCGTGATGCCGAGGTGGACGTCCAGGCTGCTCTGGCTGAACACGCGGATCTCCTGCGGCTCGCTGCGCATCGGTTCATGGACCTCGTCTACTCGGTCCGTGAGGAGACGCAATCCAGCCTGGAGGCGCCGTTGCACCTGAGCGAGCGCGAACTCGAATGTCTCACCTGGGCGGCGCTCGGTCGCACCGATATCGAAATCGGATCGGTGATTCACCGGTCGCCCACCACCGCGCGCTTTCACATCGACAACGCCGTTCGCAAACTCGGCGCGCGCAATCGAACCCAGGCAGTAGCGATCGCTGCACAACGCGGTCTGATCCATCCGTTGGACGAGCGGGTCACGACTTAAGCCGGCACACATCCTCCCATATCCGAGAGTTACCACGGCGCGCAGGGATAACCATACTGCGCGCTCTTCTATCGACTCTGGGGAGAGTTATGCGTAGACGATTGTTGTGTTCGCTTTGGATTGCGAGTGTTGGGGTTCTTCCATCCGTTGCGGCTTACGCCGAAGAGGCGAAACCGGGGATCGAAGAGATCATCGTCACCGCGCAGATGCGCTCCGAGAACGCCCAAGACGTGCCCGTTGCGGTCACCGCTCTTGCCGCCGAGTTGCAGCAGCCGACCGTCAGAACCCTGGTCGATCTGAACGGTTATGCACCGAACGTCGTCATCAACAGAGATCCGAGCCGGTCCGGCGGCGCGTCGATCACGATCCGCGGCATCAGCCCCACGCGCACCGACGACAACTCGTTCGACAGCCCCATCGCGGTCGCCGTCGACGGCGTCTTCCTCGGCACGCTGTCGGGCCAGATCCTCGAGAACTTCGACCTCGACCGCATCGAGATCCTGCGCGGGCCGCAAGGAACGCTGTTCGGAAAGAACACCACGGGCGGTGTCTTGAACGTATTCCGTAGCCGACCCACCGGCGAGTGGGGCGCCCGCGTCAAGCTGG
>JANLUG010000183.1:0-4793 GCA_031363335.1 Gammaproteobacteria bacterium | reverse complement strand
GGCAGCCACATGTACCAGCGCACGTCGCGTCGACCCAGGCGATCGCCAAACCAGCCGCCGGCAAACGTGCCGATCACGCTCGCGAATCCGAGCCAGAACAACGCGGTGCCGATCTGGGTGCTCGACAAGCCATGGGTTCGTTCGAACATCGGTGGAATCCACGCGCCGGCGCCGTAACTGACGAACGCCTGAAAGCCCGCGCTGACCGACAACCAGCGAAAACTCGGCCGTTGCCAGAGCAGGCGAAATACGTCGCCGATGGGCGGTGCCGCACCGGCCACCATACGCACCGGTTCCGAGACACCTCGCGGCGGTTCCTGCAGCGTCAACCGCACCACGACGGCGAGCAGCAGACCCGGCAGACCCACGATCACGAAAGCCGTGCGCCAATCGAATGCGTCGTTGATCCAGCCGCCCGCCAGTGCGCCGATCATCGATCCGACCGGAATGCCGAGCGCATAGATGCCGAGCGCCGTTGCGCGACGGTGCTGCGGAAACATATCCGAGATCATCGAGTGCGCCGGCGGACTGCCGCCCGCTTCGCCCACCGCCACGCCGATCCGCGCGAGCAATAGATAGGTATAGCTCTGCGCTAACCCGCACAGCGCCGTCATCGCGCTCCAGATCGACAGACAGACGACGAGGATGTTGCGGCGGTTTCCCTTGTCGGCCAACCGCGCGATCGGAATGCCTAGCGCCGTGTAGAACACCGCGAACGCCAACCCGCTGAGCAGGCCGAGCGCGGTATCGGATATCTGCAGATCGTCCTTGATCGATTGCGCGAGCAGCGCAAGCACCGAACGGTCGATGAAGTTGAATACGTAGACGACGAACAACACGCCGAGCGCGTACCACTGGTACGCCGTGGTGACCGACTTCTCCCGCCCAGCCAGCGTCGCCTCCGCCATCCACTCCCCCTCTCACCCACCGCGAACCCGACCGGATGGTAGCATCGAGCGCACTCAACTCAACGGCAGACAAAGGTGAGCTGGCAGGACGAGATCGACGAACTGGCGCGGCGCAAACAACTCGCCGAACAAATGGGCGGACCCGAAGGCATCGCGCGCCAGCGTTCGCGCGGCAAGCTCACGGTGCGCGAACGCATCGACTCGCTCGCGGATTCAGGCAGCTTTCGTGAATTCATGGGGCTCGCGGGCGACGCCGAGTACAACGGCACCGATCTCACCGGTTTCACGCCGAAGCCGTCGGTCGAAGGAACCTGTCTCGTCGACGGCCGCAAATTGATCGTGACGGCCGGCGACTTCACCGTCCGTGGCGGCTCGGCCGGCACGCGCGGCGGACTCGGCCAGGAACTTGCGTCGAACGTGCGTGCGCGCGAATGGCGCATCCCCTACGTGAGATTGTTAGATGCCGCGGGCGGCAGCGTGCGCTCGTTCGAGGCGATGGGACGAACGTATCTGCCCGACGGCAACATCTGGACGGCGATCGATGTCGAACTGCTGAGCCAGCTGCCGGTCGTCTCCGCCGTGATGGGCTCGGTAGCCGGCTTACCCGCCATCAACGCCTGCCTCGCGCACTTCAACCTGATGGTGAAGGACAAGAGCCAGTTGTTTCCCGGCGGACCGCCGGTGGTGAAAGCCGCGCTCGGCTACGACATCACGAAGGAAGATCTCGGCGGCGATCACATCCACGTGAAGATCAGCGGCAGCGTGGACAACCTGGCCGACGACGAACAGCACGCGTTCGCGATGATCCGGCAGTTCCTGTCGTATCTGCCCAGCAACGTCTGGGAAATGCCGCCGCGCGGCGACATCGGAGACCCGCCGAACCGACGCGAAGATCGCCTGTTGTCGCTCATTCCGCGCAATCCTCGGCAGATCTATGACCCGAAGCTCATGCTCCGGCTTGTTGTCGATCACGATTCGTTCTTCGAGATCGCCCCTCTATACGGCCGTTCGCGCGTCACGGGACTGGCGCGACTTAACGGCTATCCGGTCGGCGTGATGGCGAACAATCCGAAACACCACGGCGGCGCCACCGACGTGGCAGCCGGCAACAAGGTGATGCGCCTGATCCAGCTGTGCAATACGTTCCACCTGCCGTTGATCTCGTTCGCGGACGAACCCGGCTTCATGGTCGGGCTCGAATCCGAGAAGCTCGGCATCGAACGCGCCGGCGCGCGGCTGGTGGCCATGACGAACCAGAGCTGGATGCCGTGGGCGACCGTCGTCGTCGGCCGCCTCTACGGCGTTGCAGGCCAATGCCATCATCGGCCGAGCGGCATGTTTCGCCGCTATGCGTGGCCGTCGGCCAACTGGGGCTCGATGCACATTGCCGGCGGTGCGAACGCGGCGTATCGGCGCGAAATCGAAGCCGCGCCCGATCCGGACAAGATGCGCGCGGAGATCGAAGCGCGGTTGCGCGCCCTTGCATCGCCGTTCAGAACAGCCGAATCGACCGGGCAAGACATCATCGACCCGCGCGAAACACGCGCGCTGTTGTGCGAATTCGTCGACGACGCGCAGCGCATCCTGCGCTCGCAGCTCGGCCAACCGCGCATTCCGTATCTGCCTTAGGGAGCGCAACTACGATCCTCATCGCGGGGTCGGCCGCATCTGCGAACGGTTCGAAATTCGCAATTGTATGAGCGCGACGACGATCGGGATTACCAGTTCCAGAATCAGCATCGCGACGAAGAACGGATCCGGTAGACCGACCGCCGCAATCGACACGATCCGAGCCAACCCGCCGAGGAAGAACGTGGCCTGCAGGAAGTACACGAACCTGCTCTTTTGTTCGATGTCTTTCACGCACCACAACAACGCCACGCCATAGGCTGCGAACAGCGTTGCATAGAAGCGGTCCTCGCTGTCCATGGTCGCATTCACAGGTACCGAGCCGGGAATTGCAGACGGGCCGAACACAATGTGCAGGAGCGCGATCGCAATCGCGATCACACCGAACAGCACCAAAAAGACCTGCAGCACCTTACGCATCTGATCGGTAAGCATACGGCCCGGAACCGCATCACGGTAGGCGTCGATCAAGCCTCGATACGCGTGCCCTGTGCAGATGCGAGGCGCCATGCCCCTGACGTCACACGGACGAAAACGTGGGTGTAGCGGCTTCGCGCGGAGAACCGGCTACCGTCTTCGAGCCTGAAGCGCATGGACGTTGCGCCGATCACCAGCGCAACCACACCGTAGAGTCGCACGCTGCATTCCGACGCATTCGTATCGATCGCGTCGAAACGCGCCGCGCCCGACGCAACGTATCCGATGAACGGCGCGCGGCCGGTCACCGCACCCTGATTGACGTCGACAATCTGGAAATCGTCGGCCAGTAGCGCCTCGAGGCGCGCCGAATCGGCCGCAAGCAGCGCGGCAAAGAACGCCGCGTCGGCGGCCAGTACCGCATCGCGTTCGACCGGGCTCATGGTGTTGCCAGCGTTTCGATGATGCCGGCTACCGCGGCCGGCATCGTGTGCACCGCGTCGTGCGGGCACGGCAGTTCGAAGTACAACCATTCCGTCGAGGCGCGCGCGGCCGCCGCATATTGATCGAAAAGACCGAGCGGCTGTGCGGTGCACGCGATGTAGGTCTGGCGGGCCGATACAGAGCCTGGCGCATGCATCGCGTCGAATGCAGTTGCCATCGGCTGGGAGCTCATGCGCGCGGCATGCTCGGCGGCGCGCTGTCCGGTCCAGCCGATGGACGCCTCGACGCTGAACATCGGCGGAATCAGCGACGGCGTACCGGCGGCGCGCGCGGCCGCACGCGACGCTTGGACGAACTCCGGGCCGAGAATGTCGGCGAGCGATTCGCCGTGGCGCGGCACGAACGCGTCGAGATAGACGAGTTCGGCGATGCGATCGCCGCGTTGATGCGCAACACCCGTCACCACCGCACCGCCGTACGAATGCCCGACGAGCACGATGCCGTCGAGATCGCTCGCATCGATCAGCGCGACCACATCCGCCACATGCGCGTGCAGACCCGTCTCGGCACGCGCCTCGTGCGCGCGCTCCGCCATTCCAGGCAAGGTCGGTGTCGCCACACTCAGTCCATTTGTACGGAGTCGCGCCGCGACGTCGTCCCAATGCCAACCGCCGCACCAGCCGCCGTGCACGAGCACACAAGGTCGCGTCGAAGCCATGATCCCCCCTCCACTCGAACACTGTTCGTGAAGTTGTCACGATTGCTCGAACAGTGTTCGGGTGTCAACATCAATGTTCTTCCCGGGATCCTCCATGGCAGGAAAATCCGATTCGGCGAAAGCAAAAAGCCGCACCACGCTGACGCGCGCCGACGTGCTCACCGCGACGCAGCGGCTGCTCGACCGCGGCGGCGTCGATGCGCTGTCGATGCGCACGCTGGCGCGCGAACTGTTGGTCAGCGTGTCGACGCTCTACTGGCACGTTCGCGACAAGCGCGAATTGCTGAAGCTGATGATCGACGATTCGCTCAGCACGGTGCGGATACCCGATACGGGCGACTGGAAGGAGCGGCTCAGCGACTTTCTGCGACAGGGCCGCCGCGTATTGCGCGCGCGTCCTGCGTTGATCGGCTTGATATGGGGTTCCGGCTGGGAGCTCGGCCCGCAGACGCTGCGCGTCACGAACGATGTGGTCGGCCTCGTCGGCGAAAGCGGACTGCGCGAAGACGAGGTCGCCGATGCGTACTTCATGGTGGTCGCGTTTCTGTTCGGCTTCGTCGCAATGGAGACGTTGTCGCCGGATACGCCGGGGTTCGTGCTGGACCCGCTCTCGACAGACGACGCGGTGCCGGTGCCGCATCTCGCGCGTTATCGACCCTCTGCCGACCGCAAAGGTA
>JANLUG010000164.1:0-1503 GCA_031363335.1 Gammaproteobacteria bacterium | reverse complement strand
CAATCAAAGCCGACGCTGATTAAAGGACGAGGCGCGCTTTCCAATCCCGCGGGTCGCTTCGAACATCAAAGCAGCGAACTGATCGACGATGGCTGGGGCGAAGACCCGAGCCCCGATACGCAGCCGGCGACGCAACTGTTCGCCGACAAGACGCGCAACATCATCGCGCGCAATCAATCGCCCGATGTGCCGTTCGATCAGTCGATCAATCCCTATAAAGGATGCGAGCACGGTTGCGTGTACTGCTTCGCGCGACCGAGCCACGCCTATCTCGACCTGTCACCCGGCATCGATTTCGAAACGAAGATCTTCTACAAGACGCACGTGGCTGAACGTCTCGTGGAGGCATTCGGTAAGCCGGGCTACGTCTGCAGCACGATGGCGATCGGCGCCAACACCGATCCGTATCAGCCGGTGGAAAAGCGGCTGAAGATCACGCGGCAGATCCTCACGGTGCTGCGCAATTGGCGACATCCGGTCTCGATCGTCACTAAAGGCGCGCTCGTGTTGCGCGACATCGATCTGCTGAGTGAGATGGCCGCGCTGAATCTGGCGTCGGTCACGATGAGCATTACGACGCTCGACAACGCCTTGAAGACCTCGTTAGAGCCGCGCGCGGCAGGACCGGCAGCGAGACTACGCTGTGTTCGGGAGTTGTCCGCCGCGGGCATTCCGGTGAGCGTGCTGATGGCGCCGGTAATTCCGGGCCTGAACGACGAAGAGATCGAAGACATCGCGCGGGTAAGCGCGCAAGCCGGTGCGCGCAGCATCGGCTATGTGCTGTTGCGGCTGCCGTACGAGGTGAAGGATCTGTTCAGGGAATGGCTCGATACGCACGCGCCCGAGAAAGCCGGACGCGTGATGAAGTTGCTGCGCGAAATGCGCGGTGGCAAGGACTACGACGCCGCCTGGGGGCAGCGGCAGAAAGGCACCGGGCCGTTGGCGGATCTGTTGCGCCGTCGCTTCGAACTCGCGCGGCGACGCAACGGCCTCGACGGCGACCGGATAGCGCTGAGCACGGATCAGTTCCGCGATCCGAACGCGGCGCGACAGAGCGAACTGTTCAGTTGACGCGCGGGTGAAGCGCGACGACGGTTCGCGTTCGCAAATCGGAGCCACCATAATCGCGCCGATTGCGAAACCGAGAACGTTCGTCGAACCCGTGACCGGCTCCAGAACCTTCCAGCTGAACTATCGGAACCGCCCTGTCGAACTGGAAATCGTCGGCAACAGCGAACTCGTCTTGCGCCTCGACGGAATCGTTCGCAAGCGCCGCCATCGCGAGGGCGTCAGCTGTGTGTACGTGTGGACGAATATCGAGCTGCACTGGGAAGAACACCACTTCATCGAGGCGCGCTGGTGGCCGGAGTCGGAACGGATCCACCTCACCGTCAACGGCTCAACCCTGCTCGACGTGACGTTGCCTAGAGAGTCGTCGTAAGAGTCGTCGTAGTTGTAGCGCGACTTCGAAAGGGGTCGAGCGGCGGGGGGGGGGGGGGGGGG
>JANLUG010000118.1:0-3708 GCA_031363335.1 Gammaproteobacteria bacterium | reverse complement strand
TCGCGTCCCGTGAAGCCGGTGCCGCCGGTCGTCAGAATCACGTCGACATTCGGCTCTGCGATCCAGTGCGATACGACGGCGCGGATCTGGAAGCGATCGTCTTTGACGAGTGCGCGGTCGGCGAGTCGATGGCCGTCGGTCGTCAGCATTTCGATCAGCAGCGCGCCGGAGGTGTCTTGCGCCAGCGTGCGCGAATCCGACACCGTGAGTACGGCACAATTCAATGACACGGGCGTTTTCGGTTCAGTCATGGGATGCTCGCGATGGTTTGCGGAACACAGTTCACTTACATTAGAGTACGCGGCCAAATTCTACATACATTTCAACGGCTTTTGCGCCGGGGACAAATCTTCCTCTGATGGATAACCAGCTTGCCGAAGGTGATCGGCTGTTTCTCATTGCTGAGAGCCTCGCGCAGGATTTCTCGCTGTTTCCGTCGAGCGGTTCGACCGGAATCGAACATCACGTGCGTGGTCTGCTGTCGCGCGCGCAGATCGCCCGCCAGCTCGAACTGCTGAACAACCTCGACATCGATTCGTATATCGAGTCGGTCGTGGCGAAAGCGGAAGATCCGGGTCGCATTGATGCACCGACCATCATCCGTCAGCTCGGTGGGCCGATTCACGACGAGAAGATCGACGGCCCGTTTTACTCCGCCATGCTCGAGATGGATTTCGACGGCGAGCGCCGGACTGTCGCGTTCATTGCGCAGGATCGCTCCGTTCGGAACGGCGTCTGGATGCCGCAGCACCATCTGGCGGCGGCCGAAATCGTCGGCGAATGTTCGAAACGCAATATCGCGATCGTGAGCCTGATGGACACGCCCGGTGCCGATGCCGAAGAGGCTGCCAACAAGGCTAATCAGGCGCACAGCATTTCGCGATTGATCGCCGAGATGTGCAACGTCGACGTGCCGAACATCGGCATCGTCTTCGGTCTCGGCTACTCCGGCGGTGCGATTCCGCTGGCGGCGAGCAATCTGATCCTGTCGGTGCGCGACGGCGTGTTCAGCACCATCCAACCGAAGGGTCTCGCGAACATCGCGCGACGTCTGAACCTGTCGTGGCAGGAATGCGCGAAATACGTGGGTCTGTCGCCTTACGAGCTGTATGCCCAGGGCAACATCGACGGCGTGATCGACTACGCGCCCGGCGACCCGGAAGACAAGCTCGACAACCTGCGGCTCGCGATCGTCACCGGCATCGAATCGATCGAAGACAGCACCAAGCAGTTCGTTGCCGAAAACCCGTACATCCTCGACCACTATCGGCACAACCTCGAGCGCTACCTGAAGCCGTCGAAGCGCCTTGTTGCGATGGAGTCGCGCGCGTCATTGCGGTTGTCGAAGACGCCGACCGAGTACACCAACGTCTTCGGCGTCGCCTATCGCTACCTGCGCTATCTCGGAACGCGTAAGCGCATCAAGGCAACAACGACCAAACAATACGGTCGGTTGTCGGCGCAGGAACTGCCGAAAGGCGAACTCTCCGAGCGCGCCGACCGTGAACGCCGGCAGACATTTCTGAAGTGGCTGCAGGACCCGGAAAAGGTCATCTACGACGATGCGTTGGCAAAGGCGTGGCGCACCTACAACGAAAAGAAACAGGCGATGGACGACGAGCGCGGTCGTATCGCGCAGCTGTTGTTCGGCGAACCGCGCAAGAACTACGAAGACGCGCGCGCCAATCTGCTGACGTCCGTCAGCATGTATCTCTACAACCGCTGGAAGAGCGAAGCGCAAGGTAACCTTAAAGCGCTGGTGCATTTTCTGCGCGACCACGCCGACTCGCGTCAGTTGCTGCGCATCAGCGAGATCAAGGATCCGCGAGCCTTTGCGGAGGCGTTGGGAGCCGACCGCGTGCTGGGGCCGCTGTTTCGCGAACGCTTCAGCCACGAAGGCAAGAAGCTGCTGAACGTGCGCGGTCTACGCGACAAATCCGACAGCTACCTGCGCCACCAGCTCACGGCCGAGATCAACCTCGCGCTGACGGACGATCGCCTTTCGGATCTGATCGACGACACGCTGCTGTCGACCCGTGTGAAGACGATGCTCGCCGAGCGCCGTTCCGACATCGTCGTGAACCGGCAGATTCTCGACGATCGTTATGCGTCGCACCTTGGCGGAATCGAAGCCGCGACCACCGGCGCGCAACCGCGTGATGTCACGGTGCTTGATGTCCTCGTCGACGAAGGTCTGCGCGAAGACTTCGTTACCGAGTGCGAGAACCTGCTGCTGTTCGATTCCGTGTACGACCAGATCATCGAGCATCTCGACACGATCGCAGAAGAAGCCGAGTCGACGCGCGCGCTGTCCAAACGCACGATCACGAAGTTGCTCGATACGACGCTTGCGCAAGCCGCGCGCGCGGCGGTCAACGGCAATGCCGGAACCGCGTCGAGCGAAGCGGTGGTGGAACGCCTGCGCGGGCAGTTCTTCCGCTGGTTCCTGCGCGTGGCCGATACGCCGCGCAGCACGGACTTCTTCCGCGCGGTCGAGGAGTGGAAGAAGACGAGCTTCCCGCACCTGTCCGATACGCTGTTCGTCGTCGTCACATTTCTATTCGAGCGCCTGCTCGGCATGCATCTGCAATCCGAGAAGGACCGCCGCCGTTACGACGGCCGCATCTCGCCGCGCGCGATCGGCCGCCGTAAGGACTTCTGGAACCGCCTGACCATCGCCTATCGCGACTTGCGCATTCAGGAAGTGGTGGAGGAATACAAAGGTCGCAAATCCACCGGCTACCGCGCGTTGATCGACACCTTCTTCAGCGACTTCGAAGAACTCTACAGCGACCTGCTCAGCTCCGACCCCTGCGAGTTCCCCGGCTTCCGCATCTCGATCGAAAGCGCGCTGAAAGCGAAGATTCCACCGTGCGGCATCGTTACCGGCATCGGCACGTTCAACGACGGCGCCGGCGGCATTCGTGTCGGCGCGGTGATATCGAACATCGATTTCCAGGCCGGCGCATTCGATATGGCCAGCGCGGAGAAGTTCTGCAAACTGCTGGTCGACTGCGCGGAACGCCAGTTGCCGGTGATCGGTTTCATTTCGTCGGGCGGCATGCAGACGAAGGAGGGCGCCGGCGCGCTGTTCTCGATGGCCGCCGTCAACGATCGCATCACCCGCTTCGTGCGCGACTCGGAACTGCCGGTGATCATGTTCGGCTTCGGCGACTGCACCGGCGGCGCGCAAGCGAGTTTCGTCACCCATCCGCTCGCGCAGACGTATTACTTCAGCGGCACCAACATGCCGTTCGCGGGGCAGATCGTCGTGCAGTCGAACCTGCCGTCGACGTCGACGCTGTCGAACTACCTGTCTGCGGTGCCCGGTGCGATGCAGGGTCTCGTGCGGCATCCGTTCTTCAGCGACCTCGACGATCGCTTGCGCAAGATCGATCCAGAGATTCCGCTGCCCACGGAGACAGCCGTCGAGGTGGTGCATCGTGTCATGCTCGGTTCGCTGTCGATGGAGCGCCCGCAACTCGGCGGACGCCGGCCGAAGTTCCGCGATCGCGACCTGGTTCGGCCGGTGCAACGCGTCTTGATCCACGCGCGCGGTTGCACGGCGGTGAAGCTGATCCGCGTCGCGCAACGTAACGGCATCGAAGTGGTGCTCGTGCAATCCGACCCGGACATGGACTCCACATCGGTCGACATGCTCACCGAGCGCGACCGCGTCGTGTGCATCGGCGGCAACACGCCGGACGA
>JANLUG010000100.1:0-2343 GCA_031363335.1 Gammaproteobacteria bacterium | reverse complement strand
CGCCTGACGGCGCGCCGGTGGGGCTTTGTTCGTTCGCCCCGCAAACATCGCGCATGGAGTGCAGCGTTGACCTTCTCGATCGTACAACTCGCGGCGGTGCTGATTCTCGGCGTTTCCAGCTTTCTCAGTGGTTGGATGCTGCGTCGGATTCAGGCAAAGAGCCGTGAAGCGCAACTGCAGAAGCATCTAACGGATGCAAACACGGCGATCCCGTCGCTCGAGACAAACCTGCGCAATCGCGACCAACGCATCGCGTCGTTGTTCAGCGAACTGACGGAGTGGAAAGCCAAGGTCCCCACGCTCGAAGCGACCGCAAAGCGCAAGGATGTCGAGGTTCTCGCGAAAGACCGTGAACTGCGGACCGCGCGCGTGGAGATCGATGCGCTGAAGGCGACGGTGGCCGCGGTTCCGCTACCTGATCCCGCGAAGCTCCAAGAACTCGAAAGGATACGAAGCGAGTTACGGGATGCACAGGCACGCTGCGACGAACTGACCGCTGCCGTGGCCGAGCGCGACGGTCGCCTTGCCTCCATCGCCGCGCCTATTCCCGCGTTCATCGCGTTGCCCGTCGCGCCTGCAACCGAGTCGGAAGTGGAACTGAATGCGCGAATCCTCGCGCTCGAATCGGGCGTCGCCGCGCGCGAAGGACAGATCGCCGAGCTGCAGAGCCGCCTGGAAGTCGAACGCGAGACCGTGCGAACCGTACGCGCCGATCTCGATGCGCGCGCCGCGGAGATCGAACGCATGCGCGCCGAGGATGCGAAGTGGCAGGCGCGGGTTCCGAAACTGGTTGCCACGATCAAGGCGCGCGACGTAACGGTCGCGGAGCGCGACGCAAGGCTCGCCGCGCACGAAGCATCGCTTGCCGAGCGCGCCGCGATGTTGTCCGCGCGCGACGCTGAACTGGCCGATCGCGCGGCGACGCTGGCGCAACGGGACCAGGCGATTGCAGCCGCTCAGGTAGAACTCGATCAACAGCGCGCGAGCAACGCGTCGCTGAGTGTTTCACTGAAGGACGGTGACGCGCGCGTCGCCGACCTGTCGTCGCAACTCGCCACGATGTCGCAACAGCTCGAAGCCGCGTCCGCCCATCACGCCGCGAAGCTCGCCACCGCGCTGCGTCTCGGTCGCGAAGAACTCGACAGTCACCACGCGTCGCTTGAGCGCCTGCAAACCGAAAACGACGCGCAATCCAGCCGCTCACACGCGCTCGAAGCCGAACTCTCCACACTGCAGACACAGCTTCGCAAGGCGACTCAAACCGCTGCAGAGGAAACGCAGCGCCACGCGGCCGCCGAAGCGGCGCTGCGCTCGCAGCTGACCGAAGCGGAACAACGCAGCGCCCGCTCGCACGAATTGTCGCGCGAACAGCAGGTCGGGCTCGAGCAGCGGTACGTCGCGCTCGAACAGCAGCTCGCGCGCACGGCCGAACAGCACGCGCAACTCGAACGGCAACTCGAACAGCAGGTGGCGCTCGCGAACGAACAACGCACGACGCTCGAGCGAGCGAACGAAGAACAGCGCGCGCAATTCGAGCATCGTCTCGCCGAAGCGGAAGAAATCCGCGCGGCATTCGAGCAGCACATCGAGACGCTGCAGAACGAGCACGGCGAGACCGAGCAGCGAATGCGGGAAGCGGAGCGCGAAGCGAGCGAGCGTGTTGCGCAGGATACCGAGGAGCAGACGATCGAACTCGTCGAGCTGCGCGACGAAGTGCGCACGCTGCACACGCGTGTAGCGCCGCTCGAATCGTTGCTGAAGCAACGCGACAGCGCGCTGTTCGAACGCGGCGAACGGATCGAGGCGATGACCTCGCAGATACAGGCGCTCGTCGCGCAGAACGAATCGCTGCAGGCGACGCTGCGGCAACGCGGCGAGAAGATCGCCACGCTCGAACGGAAATTCTCCGACCAGCCGCCGCCGCCTGCCGCGGCGCCGGATTCGGCCGATCGCCGCGGCGATCATCTGGAGCAGCGCCTCGTCGCGCAAATCGAGCGCAACCGTGAAATGGCCAGGATCATCGAAGAGCGCGATCGCGATCTCGCGACTGCCGCGAAGTCGAACGATCTGAACGGCAAGTCGATGCTGATTCTGAAGCAGCAACTCGACGATGCGCGCGCCACCGAGGAACGACTGGCTTCACAAGTACGCGAGTTGAAATCGGCATCGCAACGCGCGCCCGAAGCGGATGGCAACGCGGCGCGAGCGCCGATGTCGAAACCGCAAGGACTGTTCGAACTGCCGCCTGAACATGTCGACGAACTGCAGCAGATTCGCGGCATCGGCGACGGCTTCGAGCGCGGCTTGAACAAGCTCGGGATTTATCAGTTCAGCCAACTAGCA
>JANLUG010000264.1:0-3613 GCA_031363335.1 Gammaproteobacteria bacterium | reverse complement strand
AGCGTGTCCGCCGCACCGACCCGCCGCCGCTCGACCCCATTCGAAGTCGAACAACCTCCGAATCCTCAGGACTGCTCTTGTTCCTGTGCGACGCGCAATCTGGCGTGAAAATAAGTTCGGTCGATTTCGCGGTCGAGTTGTGCGAGGTACAGCTGACAGTCGTCGATGAAGGCGTGCAGTTCGGCATCTTTCAATGTCGAGACTTCAACTGACTCGAGAAAGCGGATGACGCGGTTGATCGCCGTGAGGGGCTTTTGATTGCGCGGCAGCGAACGCAGTGACGAACGGATTCGGCTCGTGCAGTACTGCAGCGAGCGCGGCAGTTCGTGATTCTTGAACAGGAACTGCAGCACCAGCGGCTGCTGGATCGGATCCTGAACGGCCAGTTGGTAGGCCTGCAGCGCGTGCAGCGAGCGCAACACCGAGCGCCACTGCAGTTGGCTGTACGGTTCGAGGCCGTCGGTCATTTCGAGCATGTCGACCGAGCGCACGTCGATGATGCGGGTGGTCATGTCGGCGCGTTCCAGAAATTCGCCGATCCGCAGGAAGCTCCAGGTGTCGCCGTGAATCATCGTGCCGGAGAGAAACCCCGCGATGTGCTGCACGCGTCGCATGACACCTTCCATCATCTCGCTGGTGCGGCTGCGCGACATGGTGCCACCTGCACGGTCCTTCGCGTAGAGGAACAGGTCGTTGATGTACTCGAACGCGACGCGCGGCATGATTTCGCGGATCGTGCGCGCGTTTTCCCGCGCCGCCGACAATGAAACCAGCAGTGAGCCGGCGTTGTGCTGGTCGGCGGTGAGATAGCGCACCACATTACGCTCGTCAGGCGTGTCGTATAGCGTGTTGAAGTGCGCGCGCGTTCCCATGATGTCGATCAGCGACGTCCACGCGAGCGGAATGCGGCGCGGCAGGTCGATCAACAGGTTGCCGTTCACGTTGATCAGCCGCGCCGTACTCTCGGCGCGTTCGAGGTAGCGACCCAGCCAATAGATCCGCTCGGCGGTTTTCGACAGCGTGTGTTGTTTCATTCGACGTCGACAACCCAGGTGTCTTTGCTGCCGCCGCCTTGAGACGAGTTGACCACCGTCGAGCCTTTGCGCATCGCGACGCGCGTCAGGCCGCCGGTCGTCACGTAGGTTGCCGCACCCGAGAGGATGAACGGCCGCAGATCGAGGTGACGCGGCTCAGCCTGGTTGTTCACCAGCGTTGGAGCCGACGACAGGATCAGCATCGGTTGCGCCATGTAGTTGCGCGGATTGGCGAGGATCTGCCGGACGAACTTCTCGCGCTCGGCCTTCGTCGACTTCGGACCGATCAACATGCCGTAGCCGCCAGACTCGTTGGCCGGCTTCACCACCATCTTGTCGATGTTATCGATGACGTAGTCGCGCGACTCCTTATCGACGCAGCGGAACGACGGCACATTCGGCAGGATAGGATCTTCGCCCGTGTAGTAGCGGATGATCTCGGGCACATACGTGTAGATGACCTTATCGTCGGCAACGCCGCAGCCGGGCGCATTTGCCAGCGCCACGTTGCCGGCGCGCCACGCGCGCATCAGGCCGGGTGCGCCGATCATCGAGTCCGAACGGAACAGTTCCGGATCGAGAAACAGGTCGTCGATGCGCCGATAGATGACGTCGACGCGAATCAGTCCCTCGATGGTGCGCATGTAGACGCAGTCGTCCTTGCCGACGACGAGGTCGGAGCCCTCGACGAGTTCGCACGCCATCGCCTGGGCGAGGTATGCGTGTTCGAAGTATGCAGAGTTGTAGATGCCGGGCGTCAGAACGACCACCTCCGGGCTCTTGACCTTGCGCGGCGACAGCGATCGCAGCGTGCGCAGCAGCTGATCCGCGTAGTCGTCGATCGGCAGGATGCGGTAGTCCTCGAACAGCTCGGGGAACACGCGTTTCATGACTTCGCGGTTCTCGAGCATGTACGACACGCCCGACGGCACGCGCAGATTGTCTTCGAGCACGTACACGATGCCGTCGGCATCACGCACCAGATCGGTGCCGCAGACGTGCGACCACACGCCGTGCGCGGGGCTTACGCCCATGCATTCGGGGCGGAAGTCCTTCGACTTCACGATCAGCTCGCGCGGCACGACGTTGTCGTTGAGGATTTTCTGTTCGTGGTAGACGTCGTCGATGAAGCGATTCAGCGCATTGACGCGCTGTTTGAGGCCCTTTGCGATGACGTCCCACTCACTCTTCACGACCATGCGCGGAATAATGTCGAACGGCCATTCGCGGTCGATCGAACCGCTGCCCTCGCCGGTATAAACCGTGAAGGTGATACCCATCGTCCGGATGGCGACCTCGGCAGCCGTCTTGCGCGCGGCGAGTTCGTCGTCGGACAGGCGCGCCAGCATCCGGCATAGATTGGCCGCGCCAGCACGGGGTCGTCCGCGATCGGTGACGAGTTCGTCCCATATCCCTGTGGCCTGGTACTCGTTCCAATCTATCGACATTTTCTTCCTTGGATTGCGACCTCATTCTAGCCTGCCGTCAGGGCGGTTTGCGAAATCCGCGTTAGAATGCGCGACTGATCTCGATGGTTGGACGGTCGATGCTCGATGGTTCCGTACATCCGGACTACGCCGAGGTCGCGGCAGTCCTGATTCGGCAGATTCCCAGGGATTCGCATGGCGGTTCAGCCGTATGCGTGTATCACGGCGAACGCAAAGTCGTCGACGTCTGGGGCGGCACGCGCGATCGCGAAGATAATCCCTGGGTGGAAGACACGACCGCGCCGTCGTTCTCGACCACAAAGGGTGTCATGTCGACGCTGGTGCACATCCTGGTCGATCAGGGTCTCGCGGCATACGACGATCCCATCGCAAAGCACTGGGGCGAGTTCGCGGCGAACGGCAAAGCGAACATTACGATCCGTCAGGCGCTGTGCCATGAAGCGGGCTTGTATCGCATCGACGAGATGATCACGCATGCTGACGAGATCCTCGATTGGGCGCACATGAAGCAGCTGGTCGCCGGTGCGCGGCCGGTGCACGAACCCGGCGTTCACCATGGCTATCACGCCCTCACATACGGCTGGCTCATCGGTGGAATCATCGAGTCGATCACCGGGAAGCCGTTGCAGCGCGTGTTGCAGGAAGAACTGGTGGATCCGTTGGGGCTCGACGGCATGTTCATCGGCATGCCGCACAACGAGATGTATCGCCGCGCGAAGTTGATCACGCGCGACGGCATCATGATGCCGATGAAGGATTCCGAAGGGTGGAGTGATTCGCTGCGCGAGTGGATCGAGCGCGCGTTCGCGAAGATTGGCATAGAGTTTTCGGAGTTTCGTTCTGCGATGGCATTGAACGAGCCTTTCGACTGGAATGCGGAGACTACGGTGCAGGCGATTATTCCAGCCGCTAACGGCCAGTTCACGGCGCGGTCGCTCGCGCGCATGTACGCGATGATCGCGAACGGCGGTGAGATCGACGGCGTGCGCCTGTTGTCCGAGGCGCGGGTCAGGGAAATGGGCAAGGTGCAGAGCAAGAAGCGCGACAAGGTGGTGTTCCTGCCGATGCACTGGCGAATGGGCTATCACCGCGCGTTCAGCCTCGGTGCGTCGGCACCGTCGGCGTTCGGTC
>JANLUG010000079.1:0-5688 GCA_031363335.1 Gammaproteobacteria bacterium | reverse complement strand
GGTTGGGTTCGGTTGCGACGCATGTGGGTCAACCGGCGGCGTCGGATTCTAGATTGCAGGTGCGGGCGGTCCAGCTCGGATGTCTGCAGGCTGTCGATCTCATCCCACGTCAGATAAAAGATGTCGTCCGCGCATTTCAGGGACCCTTGCGCGATTAGCTGCTGTTCTAACGCGAGCACTTTGGCGCGCACCGTCGCAAACGCCAGCATCGTGTAGTGGCGCGTGTTTTCGCGCAGCGCGGCGTAGTAGCGGATGCGTCTTACGAGCCAGCGGGCGACGAACCGTTTGGCGCGTCCGCTGAGCGCCGCATCGAGTGCAGCCTCGGCTTGCGCGTTGCGGATCTCGGCCTGCACGGACAGTGGCTCCGTGAAGCCCTCTCTCAGGAGGTTCCGGATCATCACGAAGAGCGGCGTCGGATCCTCTCGCCAGCGCGGGGCGGCGAGCTCTATCTCGCGGGTTCCGCGGTGTCCGTAGCTCGCGATGAACGCTTCGAACGACGCCACGAAAGGTGCCGCCGCCGGGTGAACGGCCAATTGATTCGGAAGCTCTTCCAGTCGATCCGACTGCAGCAGCTGGCGGATCGCGGGCGTTTGTTCCGCAACCAGCGCGGTCTCGCGAAGCTCGTCGATGAGTCGGGTCGACAACATGTCGCGTGTCCCCGCACAGAGCGGCGCGATCTGTGCCAGATCGAACCGTGGCGCAAACCGCCGCAGATACCAGCGCAAGCCCGCCAACAGGAAAAAGTAACGCGTTGCAGAGATGTTCACCTGAAACGGAAAATGCGATGCCGCGGCAAATGGATGCGGGCCCAGGAGTAACTGACGCAGGGTTTCCACTGCGTCGAGCTTCGGGTCTGCCAGCATAGCGGCGCATTGCTTGCGAAAATCCGCCAACGTGGCGAACGGGAGGTGTCGGCTGCGTACCCACAACAAACCGGTCGAGAGATATGCGATCGCGAGGAATCCAACGATCGCGACGAGTCGCGGCCAGCTGAGGCGGTAGTCGCTGCGTTCGCTCTTCAAAAGGGCGAGTTCGACGAGTTCCGTATCGGAAACGCCAAGAGGCACCCAGCGGCGAATACTGTCGAAGTTCAGATAGTAGCGACCGTCGATGATCTGACCGAAGCGCGGCAAGACACGACGTACGATGTCGACTGTCAGCGGCGTCAGCGCGTCGGTGAAGTTCTCGAGGATCGGCTTGAACGCGACCCAACGTCCTTGTGGCGGCACCGGCTCGCGCGTGTCCGTGCTGATCGGCCGCGACTGCAGCAGGAACAGCGATCCGTTCGCGTACGCCCACTCTACGTCCTGAGGCGAGCCTCGAGCGGTCTCGCAAGCAGCTGCCAGCTCGGCCACCGCGCGGACCTGGGCATCGGTCAACGTTGCGCTGCGTTGTAGATGTCTGGGTACTGGTTGCAGACGAGTGCCGATCGGGTCGAGCAGATCTTCGGCGACCTTGAAGCGCTTGCTGCCGAGACGACGTTCGACGAGTTCATGCGACGTGCGACGCACCACGTAGCAATCGGGTGTAACGCGCCCATCCACCAGAGCGGCACCGAGCCCCCAACATGATTCGATGACCATCGCGTCGCGTTGGCACCCCGTTGGATCTTTGGTGAACGTCACGCCGGAGATCTCGGACGGAATCATCAGTTGGACGATGACTGCCATTCGCACCGGCGCATGCGCGCCGATGCGACTACGGTAGCTCTGGACTTCGTCGCTCCAACTGGACAACCAGCAATCGATGATTCGTTGCTCGACGTCGGCACGCTCGACGTAGTAGTACGTCGCGTGCTGGCCCGCAAAACTGGTCGCCTGACCGTCCTCCCCAACAGCTGAACTGCGCACGACACACGTCGGCGATCGCCCGTCGACCATCGGGAGCGCTGCGAACGCTTCCTGGATCTGTCGTGCCAGGTCGGCGTCGAGTGGATCGGCGCGCAGGCGCGCCAGCGTATCGCTGTTGGGGGCCTTTGCCTGCTCGCCGGTCTGGTCATCGCCCAATGAGATACCGTGGCGCTCGAAGTGTTCGACGAATGCCTGCGTGACGATGACGAATCCATCCGGCACGTTGTGGTGCGCGGCAAGTTCGCCAAGCGTAGCCGCCTTGCCTCCGACCTGTTCAACGCCGCGTTTTCCAGCCGCGTTGAGTCGAACGATGTGACTCATTCGATCTCGGGCGCGGTCTGGATTGCGACCGTGCGAACGCGGTCGGGTACGAACTCGGGCATCGGGTGCTTCCAAATGAAGCGCAGATTATACCGACGACCGGATTCCGTGCTCGTTGTGGCGTCGGATAGTGTTAGGAAGTCTCGTTCGTTCAGACGAGGTCGCTTAGTCGCGACTGATTCGAGGATCTACGTCGCGCTTGCCGACGCAACTGCGGGTGCGGACGGTGTCCTGGCCCCCACGCGAGGACCGCCTGCAACTGCACGGTCGCTCGTCGTGCCCGGCGTTGCAGCGGGGATTTCCGGCGATGCTTCGAACACCACGTCGACTTGTTGGTGCGGAATCACCAGCTCCTGACCGACGGTGATGAGAGTCGCTGTCTCAGGAAGGCCGGATATCCAGACCGAACCGCCGTCGTCGTTGAGGATCTTCACCAGATTGAAAACGACGCGGTTGTCGCCGTCGAGCGTGCGCACGCCGACGCGACCCTCGTCGTCCAATGCCAGAAGGGCGGGGCTGATGCGATGCGCCATCACGGTATCGACCGGGATCGAAATCTGTGTAGTGACGCCGCTGCGCAGGCTGTAAGTCGGATTCGGAACCTGAATTTCGACTGGGTAGGTCCGCGTGGCCGTATCGCTTTGCTGTCCGATGAAGGTCAGAGCTCCGGTAACGAGCGTGCCATCAATCAACAAGCCTGACGCGGTTGTGCCGAGTTTGAGCTTATGGACGTCGCGCTCAGCGACTCGGCCGACCAACAGCATGGGATCGAGATCGATGATGGTCGCACATGGACTGCCGGGCTGGACGAAGTCACCGATCTCCACCTGCGTCTCTTCGACGAGACCGGTGAAAGGAGCGCGAACCTGGGTGTGTGCGAGTTCGATCGTGGCGTGTTCGACCTGAGCTTCGGCGGTTGCCATACGCGCCTTAGTAGTCGCGATCATGGTGTCCGAAATGAGACCTTGCTTTGAGAGCTTGAGGCTCCCTTCGTATTCGATTCGGGTCTGGTTCAGCGCTTGTCGGCTTTCCTCGAGCTTTGCTTGCCGGTCCTCCGTGGAAATGCGGCAGAGCACTTGACCGGTTTCCACGCGCTGGCCTCGTTCGACGGTGCGCGATACTACGGTGCCGCCGGTTTCCGCCTTTACGACCACTGTTCGCTTGTTTTCGGTGCGGCCGCGCAACGGCACGATATCTGTTTGTGATTCGGCATGGATTACACGTGCCCGCACCCGCGTCATCGGCTTATCTTCGCCGCTGGCGGTCATTTCGCTGTTCAGCTCGGCCAGGGTCGCTTGCTGTTTAGGTGCAGAATGGCCGAACTGTCCGGACAGCAGCCACAGCGCGATCAATGCGGTGATCGCGACGGCGATGACATAAGTGCGGCGCACGATGATTTACCAGCGGTCAGGTCGAACGGCTCGGAGCCAAACGCTACAAAAAGTAACATGGAAGCGATGACGTAGTCACGCGCTCCATTATTGTGCGGAGGGTCGGATGGGTCGGATGAGACGCGCGACGCGTCTCATCCGGAACCGGTCAGGGTTGAATCAGGCTTTGACGCTGGGTCGGGAAGCCATGCGGTCGTACCAGGCCTTGATGTTCTTGTTCTTCTCGTTCAGCGGTTGGCCCACCTGGGTACCAAAGCTGAGGAACGCGAACAGCAGGATGTCGGCCAGGGTCAATCGATTGCCGCAGATGAACTCACGGCCGGCGATCAATCCGTCGACCCACGTGATCTTCTCCTGCGCGATTCGCTTCAGGCCTTCGGCTGCCTCGGGAAGCGTTGTCATCCGCGTACTGAACATCGGCAGACCTTCGCTGTAACGAAATCCATTTGCGAGCGGCTCGCAGATGTTCAGGTCGATCCGGCGTGTCCACATCCGCGTCTCTGCGCGCTCTTCCGGAGTGGAGCCGATCAAGGGTTTTGCGGGAAACTTATCTTCGAGATATTCGCAGATCGCGGTGATCTCGCTGAGGTACATCCCGTTGTCGAGTTCGAGACAGGGTGAACCGCCCGCAGGATTCTTCTTCAGATAGGGAGCCTGGCGATTCTCGCCTTTCATGATATCGATCGATTCGGTCTGCAGATTGATACCTTTCTCGGCAGCGAACGTGCGAACGACCTGCGGGTTCGGACCGATCGAGTTGATGAGTTTCATAGTTGTGTTCCCCTGTATGCATGATGGATGCGGAGCCATTGTAGCGAAGCGCAGCATCCCTACCACTCGCCGGTGTTCGGCATATCTGTCCACGGTGATTTGGGCGGCAGCGGCGTACCGCGTTGCAGCAGTTCGATCGACACGTCGTCGGGTGATCGAACGAACGCCATTCGTCCATCGCGTGGTGGACGGTTGATCGTCACGCCCGCGTCCATGAGTCGCTGGCACGCGACATAGATGTCGTCCACTGCGTAGGCCAGGTGTCCGAAATTTCGGCCACCGCGCAGGAGCTCCGGATCCCAGTTGTACGTGAGTTCGACTTGGGCAGAGTGATCGCCGGGCGCAGCTAGGAAGACCAACGTGAAGCGTCCGTTTGCGTTCTCACTCCGGCCGACCTCCTGCAACCCCAACATGTCGCAATAGAACGAGAGCGATGCATCGAGGTTGGTGACGCGTACCATCGTGTGCAGGTATTTCATGAGATCCCCTCAGTGTAGATGGTCAGCACCCTGCGGCTTTGAGTTTTGGAAGTCGAAAAAGAAAAAGCCCCGGCAGCAGCAGGGTGTGCGCCGAGGCCAAGACCAGGAGTGTGTGTGTGGTCTATCGAAGGTTGGGGTAAACGAGAGGTTGTCCCTATACCAGGATGAACGAGCCAATGACCGCAATGAGCGTCGTCAGCGATGCGCACAACAGCCAAGTCTCACTTCGTGTCAAACGTTCCATAGCATTCCGAACAACCATCGTCGAAACGCATCCTACCCGGCAAAACTGCAAGCATTATGGAACGTTAATGGACCTGCGAATCACTCTACCGAGAGGCGATCGAGGCGGTCGTAGTGGCGTTCCAGGAGTTCGTGATACGCGTATACGATGCTCCAGGGCGCGGGTCGTTCGAACGATTGCCGAGTCGCCAGTTCGCGTCGAAGCTGGTCAATTTCGTCTATCAGGTGTTGTCGTTCGTTAGTGCGCGAGCCATCGGCAAGGGCGGTATTCATTTGGCTGCATTCGGCTGAGTTGCACGGGAATTTGGACGATACCAAGTCGAGCATTGGTGGCGTGTCGGACGTTTGTCGGAGCGCTGTAATCAACCGGGTCAAACCACGCCGTGCGTCCGCAGATCCCGGATCTGAACCGTGCTGAAGCCAAGCTCCTTAAGCACGTCGTTCGTGTGTTCGCCGAGATCCGGTGCGGGACCAATCGGCCGTGGCGGTGCATCGCGCGCTCGTCTTTCCGCGATACCGCCGGAGTTGTTGTCCATCGGCGTCGTCGAGACACCCATGGCGGCCAACCACGACGGCGACGAGTCCGAACCCAAGCGTGGTCGAAAGCGCGCCAAGGCCGCGCCGGCCGAGGGC
>JANLUG010000060.1:0-1097 GCA_031363335.1 Gammaproteobacteria bacterium | reverse complement strand
GGTCGCGGTCGCGGATGTCGCGTTCGATGTGCAGATGCAGGAGGTCGAGGCGACGGTTCCTTCGGTGCGCCTTGCAATCGACCCGGCCGACAAACCGGTCGCGATACAGGATCGGCAGACAGAAGTAACCAAAGCGCCGCTTCGGGGCCGGCACGTAACACTCGATCTGGTAGTCGTATTCGTGCAAAGCGACGTTGCGATCGCGCTGGATCACCGCGTTGTCGAACGGCGACAACAATCGCACGCGGGCAGCCATGCGTGGCGTGCTGCGGTCGAGGACGTCGGGCCGCGCGTAGTAGTCGCTGCCGTTGTCGGCGACTTTGATCAGCGCGCCGTCGCTGACGTCGGCGTCGAGGCGCGCGCGCAACGCGGCGCGTATCGGTGCGCCACGGCGCAAATAGGTGACTTCCTTCGGGCTTGCGAAGCCATGCGCGCGCAGAGCGGTGTAGAGAAGGTAGGCCGCGAACTCATCTATTGTCGGCGTGGTGGTGTCGACGTCCGGCGGTAGAACGCGTTCCGGCAGGTCGTAGATCTTCTGGAAGCCGTCGCGGCCCGCCGCCATGAGGTCGCCCTGCATGAACAGCTGTTCGAGTGCGCGTTTGGCCGGCTTCCAGTCCCACCAACCTTGTTTACGTCCCTTCGGCGTTTCGAAGTCGCGCGCCAGCAGCGGACCTTCCGCGCGGATCCGATCGAGTACCGCTCGCATCAGTTTGCGGTCCTTGGTAGCAAACCAATGGCGTTCGCCGCTCTTCAGCGCGTTCATGCGGGGCAATGCAAAACGATAGTCGCGCATCGGCAGGTAGGCGGCCGCGTGGAACCAGTATTCGAACACTCTACCGTCGCTGACGAGTTTATCGAGGTGCGCTGGAAGATAATTCGGCACTCGATTCCAGAGTGTGTGATGGTGCGCGCGCGCAACGATGGAAATCGTGTCGATCTGCACGTAGCCGATCTGTTCGAGCGCCCGGTGCGTCGCATCGATACCTCGGCCGAACGGCGTAGCCCGCGTCAGACCCTGTGCGTCGAGTGCGATGCGTCGCAATGTGTTGCCGGTCGACGTAGCCATCCGTCAGAATCGCTGCCTTTCCAAGGATCGG
>JANLUG010000059.1:0-7920 GCA_031363335.1 Gammaproteobacteria bacterium | reverse complement strand
GCCTCAAGGACCGCGTCGGTTACTATCTAACGATTCCCGACGGCCGCGCGTATCTGGTGCAGGTACCGGGGGCCGCGAACTCCCTACTCGACGATCGACAGTTGACCGAGGTATTGAACTGGATGGTCGGCGAATTTGCCGGCGCCTCGCGCCCACCCGAATTCGAGCCGTTCGCGATCGAGGAAGTTGCGCAATTTCGCAGCAATCGACCCGCCGACATCGACGCGCTGCGACACACGCTGACTGACGCCATCGTCCAGGCGTACCCAAGCGCCGGGCGCTGGTAGCAGTGGCGGTTCTTGCCACCAAAGTCGATGCGAATGCGGCCGGCTTTCGTGCGAATGAAACCCACCACCGGAAACTCGGCGTCGACCTGCGCGAATTGATCGCGAAAGTCGCGTTGGGCGGTGACGAGCGATCGCGCGCGCGGCACATCGAACGCGGCAAGTTTCTGCCGCGCGAGCGAGTCGAACGCCTGATCGATCCCGGCTCCGCGTTTCTCGAAACGAGCCAGCTCGCCGCGCACGAACTCTATGCCGATGTGGTGCCGTCGGCCGGGATCATCACCGGCATCGGACGAGTGGCAGGACGCGAATGCGTCATCGTCGTCAACGATGCCACTGTAAAGGGCGGCACCTATTATCCGATGACGGTGAAGAAGCACCTGCGCGCGCAGGAGATCGCGCTCGAGAATCATCTGCCGTGCATCTATATGGTGGATTCCGGCGGCGCGTTCCTGCCGATGCAGGAGCAGGTATTCCCCGATAAGGACCACTTCGGCAGGATCTTCTACAACCAGGCGAACATGTCCGCGCGCGGCATTCCGCAGATCGCGCTGGTGATGGGCTCGTGCACCGCGGGTGGCGCATATGTACCCGCAATGTGCGATCAGTCGATCATCGTGCGCAATCAGGGAACGATCTTCCTGGGTGGTCCGCCGCTGGTGAAAGCGGCGACCGGCGAAGATGTCGATGCGGAGAGCCTCGGCGGCGGCGACGTGCACGCGCGCATCTCCGGCGTAGCCGATCATCTGGCCGCGAACGACGAGCACGCGATTGCACTGGCGCGCGAGATCGTCGCTGCGAGCAACGTCCGCTATCGCGACACCGTCGTGCGCCAGGCCGGCGCACAACCGGCATATCCGACCGAGCAGCTGTACGGCGTGTTGCCGCGCGACACGCGTACGCCTTACGACGTCCGCGAGGTCATCGCGCGCCTGGTCGATCGGTCCGAGTTCCACGAATTCAAGGCGTTGTACGGCGAGACACTCGTCACCGGCTTTGCGCACATCGACGGCATGCCCGTGGCAATCGTCGCCAACAACGGCATCCTGTTTTCGGAATCGGCGTTGAAGGGCGCGCACTTCATTCAACTGGCAGACCGTCGCGGCGTGCCGCTGGTGTTCCTGCAGAACATCACCGGCTTCATGGTCGGCCGCAAATACGAGAATCAGGGCATCGCCAAAGACGGCGCGAAGATGGTGACGGCGGTTGCGTGCGCGAAGGTACCAAAGTTCACCGTCGTAATCGGTGGCTCGTTCGGCGCCGGCAACTATGCGATGTGCGGCCGGGCATACGGCGCGCGGATGTTGTGGACGTGGCCGAACGCGCGCATTTCCGTAATGGGTGGCGAGCAAGCCGCGCACGTGCTGGCAACGGTGCGACGTGAAAGCGCCGCCGTGCGTGGTGAAGCGTGGCCGGAAGCGGAACAGAAAACGTTCATGGACGGCATCCGCTCGACGTACGACACGCAGGGTCATCCGTTCTATGCGAGCGCGCGGCTGTGGGACGACGGCGTCATCGATCCGGTGGATACGCGGCGCGTGCTGAGTCTCGCGCTGTCGGTCGCGTGTCGCGAACCTGAAGGCCCGGCCGACACGCGCTTCGGCATCTTCCGGATGTGACATGTTCAAACGCCTACTGATCGCCAATCGCGGCGAAATCGCCTGTCGCATCATGCGTACCGCACGACGCATGGGCATCGAGACGATCGCCGTCTATTCGGATGCCGATCGCGACGCGCTACATGTTCGGAGCGCCGATCGGGCGATACGCATCGGTCCGGCAGCAGCGCGCGAGAGCTACCTGCGGATCGACGCCATCGTCGACGCGGTGAAGCACAGCGGCGCCGATGCGGTCCATCCAGGTTATGGTTTCCTGGCGGAGAACGCCGATTTTGCCGCAGCGTGCAGCGCCGTGTGCACCTTTGTCGGCCCGTCAGCGGACGCGATTCGGGCGATGGGATCGAAGATTGAAGCGAAGCGCATCGTCGCAGCGGCCGGCGCGCCGGTCGTGCCTGGTTACCTCGGCGACCAGGATCCGGTGAAGCTCGCGGCAGCCGCAGAAGAGATCGGTTATCCGTTGTTGATCAAAGCGTCGGCAGGCGGCGGCGGAAAAGGCATGCGTGTCGTGCGATCGACGCGCGAGTTTGCCAATGCACTGGCAGCCGCGCGGCGCGAGTCGAAGGCCGCGTTCGGCGACGATGCCGTGCTGCTGGAGAAATATCTTTCCGCGCCGAAGCACATCGAAGTGCAGATTCTCGCCGACTCGCACGGTCGCACGCTGTATCTGTTCGAACGCGACTGTTCGGTTCAGCGGCGCCATCAGAAAGTCATCGAGGAAGCACCGGCGCCGACGCTGACCACCGCCCAACGGGCCAGCATGGGGGAAGCCGCCGTGAAAGCCGCGGCCGCGATCGGTTACGAGGGCGCCGGCACGATCGAGTTCATCACCGAAGCGGGCGAGTTCTACTTCATGGAGATGAACACGCGCCTGCAGGTCGAGCATCCGGTGACGGAAGCGATTCTCGGCCTCGATCTGGTGGAGTGGCAGTTGCGCGTGGCCGCCGGCGAACCGCTGCCGTTCGCGCAGACGGACCTTACGATTCGGGGTCACGCGGTCGAAGCGCGCGTCTATGCCGAGAACCCGCGTAAAAAATTCCTGCCGTCCACGGGCGCGTTGCCGCATGTGCGGTTTCCCGACGGCGTGCGGGTTGATGCCGGCGTGGTCAGCGGCGGCGAAGTGACGATGCACTACGATCCGATGATTGCGAAGGTGATTGCGCACGGCGCCACTCGCGACGAAGCGATCGATCGACTGAACGCTGCGCTCGGGGAGTGCGAAATCGCCGGTGTCGAACACAACGTCGCATTTCTACGCAACGTGCTGCAGGACGAGGTCTTCCGCAGCGGGCACTACGATACGGGTCTGATCGAGTTGCGCGGCGAGGCGCTGATTCCAGTCGATTCGCCGCACATGACGATCGCGGCCGCGCTCATTCTGATCGACGCGCAACGGACCGATTCGCCGTGGCAGCGCGGCGATGCTTTCCGCGTCAATCTTGCGCATGGACAACTACTCCGGATGCGCCGACGCAGTGATCCGATCGTGGTCGATGTTGCCCAAGACGCATCCGGCTATCGAATGACATTCGAGGATCGCGCGTTCGCGATAGACGGTGTGTCGATCGCCGATCGCGGCGTGAGCGCGTTCATCGATGGTGAACCGTTTCGCTGCAGTTACGTGCGCGCCGGCGACGACCTGTACGTGATGCGAGGCGGCGCAACCGAGAAGTTCAGCTTGCCGAAGCTCGACGCGGCAAGCTTTGCGGCGGACGCGTTGAGCGATGGGCGCGGCACCGCGCCGATGCCCGGACAGATCATCGCGGTGTTCGTGAAGGTCGGCGACTCGGTGCGACGCGACCAACCGCTCCTGGTGCTCGAGGCGATGAAGATGGAGCACACGATCGCCGCGCCGATCGACGGCACACTCGAGCGCCTCGCTTTAGCCGTTGGTGATCGTGTCGTCGAAGGAACGGAGTTGTTCCAGATCCGCTGAGCGGTATCATCCGAACATGACACAGCCACTCCCCGCATTCGATTTCGGCCTCGGTGAAACCATCGAGATGCTGCGCGACTCGACGTGGGCGTTCGCGCAGAAGGAAGTTGCGCCACTCGCCGCCGAAGTCGATCGCACGAACACGTTCCCGCGCGCCTTGTGGCCGAAGCTCGGTGAGCTGGGTCTGCTGGGAATCACGGTCGAGCCCGAGTATGGCGGCGTGCAGATGGGCTATCTCGCGCATTGCGTCGCGATGGAAGAACTCAGCCGCGCGTCCGCGGCGGTGGGGCTTTCGTACGGCGCGCACTCGAATCTGTGCGTGAATCAGGTGCGGCGATTCGGCAACGCCGAGCAGAAACAAAAGTACCTGCCGCCGCTGGTATCCGGCGAGTACCTCGGCGCGCTGGCGATGAGCGAACCGAATGCCGGCTCCGACGTCGTCAGCATGAAGCTGCGCGCGGTGGATCGCGGCGACTACTTCGTGCTGAACGGCACCAAGATGTGGATCACGAATGGTCCCGGCGCAGACGTACTGGTGGTGTATGCGACGGTTGACCCCGCGCTCGGTCCGAAGGGCATCACCGCATTTCTGATCGAGAAAGGCTTCAAGGGTTTTAGCAAAGGCGTGAAGCTCGACAAAATCGGCATGCGCGGTTCGGATACGTGCGAGCTGATCTTCGAAGACTGCGAAGTGCCTAAGACGCAGGTGCTCGGCAAGGTCGGACAGGGCGTCTCGATCCTGATGAGCGGTCTCGATTACGAACGAGTCGTGCTGGCCGGTGGACCGCTCGGCATCATGCGTGCGTGTCTCGACGTCGTGATGCCGTACGTGCACGACCGTCGCCAGTTCGGCCAACCGATCGGCACGTTCCAGCTGATGCAGGGCAAGATCGCCGACATGTACACCACGATGAATGCCTGTCGCGCTTACGTGTACTCGGTCGCCCGCGCATGCGACGAAGGGCGCACGAGCCGTTTCGATGCGGCCGGTTGCATTCTGTATGCCGCCGAAAAGGCGACGTGGATGGCGCTCGAGGCGATGCAGGCGCTCGGCGGCAACGGCTACATCAACGATTTTCCGACCGGGCGCCTGGTGCGCGACGCCAAGCTCTACGAAATCGGCGCAGGCACCAGCGAGATTCGCCGCATGTTGATCGGCCGGGAGTTGTTCGACGCGACCGCGTGAGGCGTTGAAAGCGTGTCGGGCGGCGACTCGCCCGGGTGCAATGACTTGGCTATAATCCGCGCGCCCCAACGCCCCCGTGTCATTTCACAGGAACAAAGATCGTGAAGCAGTTCTTTGCCGTCATCGCGCTATTCACTGCGGGATTCGCCTTCGCGGACCGGGTTCCGCCTGGCACGAACGATGAGATCAGTGCGCGATTGAAGCCCGCCGGCGAGTTGTGCAAGGCAGGTCAGGCGTGTGGTCAGGCAACGGCGGCTGCAGCAGGCGGTGAAGCGCGCACCGGTGAGCAGGTGTACAACCAGTTCTGCTTCGCATGTCATGCCACCGGCGTGGGCGGCGCACCGAAGAAGGGCCATGCAGACGATTGGGCGCCGCGCCTTGCGAAGGGCAACGATGTAATCTGGAAGAGCGTCACGGCCGGCTTGAATGCGATGCCGCCGAAGGGCACCTGCATGAACTGCAGCGACGACGAGCTGAAGCTTACGATCACCTATATGTCGAAGGCTCAGTAGTCGGCGCCGACGTCCCGAAAGGCCAACGCCTCGGTCAGATGTTGTGACTCGATGCGGTTTGCGCCAACCAGATCCGCGAGGGTGCGCGCCACCTTGAGCACACGGTGAACGCCGCGGGCCGATAGCCCCAACCGCTGCATCGCTCGCTCCACTAACCTGCGCGATGCGACATCGAGTTCGCAGTACACATCCATTTCCGGCGCGCTCAGCGCGGAGTTGAGTTTTCCCGCACGCGCGAGTTGCCTGCGCCGCGCGAATCGAATTCGCTCGCGAATCTGGTCGGTGTCGGCTGGATTCGTCGATGCGGAGAACAACACCTCGCTGTCCACGGCCGGAACCGAGACACGTAGATCGATGCGGTCGAGCACCGGCCCCGAGACACGGTTGCGATAGCGGCTCTGCTGCTCCGCTGAGCAGATGCAGTCGGACGTGCTGCAGGTGCGCCCTGCCGGACAGGGATTCATCGCAGCAACGAGTTGGAAGCGCGCCGGGTAGCACACTTGCGCGTGCGCGCGGGACAGTTCGATCGCCCCGGACTCGAGCGGCTGCCGCAGTGACTCCAGCACGCGCCGGTCGAATTCGGGCAGTTCGTCGAGAAACAGCACGCCCCGTTGCGCGAGCTAAATCTCGCGGGGACGGGGAATCCGCGCACCGCCGCCCACCCGGGCGGCGGCCGACGCGGTGTGGTGCGGCGCCCGCATCGGTCGCATCCCGTGCAGAAACTTCGGATCGAAGCTGCCGCGCGCGGAGTGAATCCGGACCACTTCGAGCGCATCGCTCTCGTCCAACGGCGGCAGCAGGCTGTTCAGCCGCTCGGCCAGCATCGTCTTGCCGGTGCCGGGCGGCCCGATCAACAACAGGTGGTGCGCACCGGCTGCCGCGATTTCGAGCGCGCGCTTCGCCGCGAGCTGACCTTTGACGTCGGCGAGTTCGAGTTGCGGCGACGACACGTGCGCGACGCACTCGTTCGACTTCCCGATCGCGCTGTCGGGCGAGTTCAACAGCGCGCAGGCCTCGTCGAGGTGCTGCACGGCGCGAACATCGACGCCCTGCGCCAGCGCCGCTTCCTGACGGTTCTGTAAAGGCACGATGATGCCACGCCCCGCCTTGCCCGCCGCGATCGCGGCAGAGAGCGCGCCGCGCACCGAGCGGATCTCGCCGTACAGCCCCAACTCGCCGATAACTTCGAATCGACTCAAGCGTGCGGCTGGAAGCTCACCCGTTTGCGCGAGAATGCCGAGTGCGATGCCGAGATCGAAGCGACCGCCTTCCTTCGGCAGGTCCGCGGGCGCCAGATTGACGATGATCTTGCCCTTGGGAAACGCGAAGCGGCTGGCCTGGATCGCACCCTTTACGCGTTCACGCGCTTCGCGAACCGCTGTCTCGGGCAAGCCGACCATCGCGAAACCCGGCAGGCCGCCGGATAGCTGCGTCTCGATCACGACTTCCGGTGCGTCGATGCCGCGCTCCGCACGCGACACCACCGCAACGCGTTCGGCGTTCGACATGGTGCGTCGACGTGTTAGTGCGGCGTGCCGGGTTCCAACGCCGTGATACGCGCCTCGAGGCGGGCGACATCGCGAACGAGTCGCTCGAGTTGCGCGCGCTGCCGATCGAAGTCTTCCCGCGGGACGAGCTCGAGCCGACCGAGCGTGGCTTCGATCACCGGCGCGAGCCTGCTTTGCCAGTCCGCACCCGCCGGCAGCACCCCGGCGAGCGCTTCAGACAGGCGCGCAGTGAGGGTTTCGATCGCACTCGACATCGCATCCGGCATTGCATTGGAGATGGCATCGGAGAAGGGTCGGTCGGCCATGATTCGGTCCGTTACGGCGGTGGGTTTGCATGGTAGCGACGTCGTTGTGTGGCGGCCAATGGACGATGTCGCGGTCCAATGGCAGCCGTTTTCGGCCCCGTCGCTCCATTTCGGTGCGATTGCCTGCAATGCGATCGTTTCAATGCCCCCTGATGGGGCGCGGCCACGCGAGGCCGCGCCGTTTATTCATTGAAAACAGCCTGTTAGTGCAGTGGCACGAAACCTGCTCTCAAGCCAGCGTTGCAGCCATTGTCCTGCGTGAAGCAGCGTGGTGAACGACTCAACAGATTGCATCTTTAGGGGATTCCAAATGAACAGAATGATGAGACTGCTTTTTGGCGCGGCCTTGTTGGGCAGCGCAGTGGCTGCAAGCGCGGGCGACATCGCCGGCAACGTTACGCTTGCGACGGACTATCGGTTCCGCGGTATTTCGCAAGACCACGGTAAATTCTCTCCGGCAATTCAAGGCGGGTTCGACTGGTCGTCCGACATGGGTTTCTACGTCGGCACGTGGGCGTCCAACGTGAACTTCTCCGAGGCAGCCATCGAAGTGGACCTCTACGGCGGCTACAA
>JANLUG010000028.1:0-2236 GCA_031363335.1 Gammaproteobacteria bacterium | reverse complement strand
TCCATTTCGACGCCGGTCTGTCCGTTCACCTTGCACTCCGTCACGATCTGCAGCGACAAGTCGCCCCGTGTGAAGTCGACCGCAACTTTGGCCAGCGCCAGCGGGTGACAAAGTGGAATCAGATCTGCGGTCCGCTTGGCGCCTTGGATCCCTGCGATGCGCGCGACTGCGAGGACATCCCCCTTCGGGACCTCGCCGCTGAAGATCGCCTCGAGCGTCTTGGCTTGCATGCGAATCACCGCGGTTGCACGCGCAACCCGCGTTGTCGGTGCCTTCGCCGAAATGTCGACCATCCGCGCTTCACCCGCGGCGTTCAGATGCGAAAACTGCGACACACGCCTGCTCCGGTGATATCCGACACGCCCGGATTAGAGCGAATCACCTGATTCGGCGCAACAGACTCGGTAAAATGCCGACTCCACTCAACGCGCCCGCCCCGTGACCGATTCGATACAAAACAAGATCATTGTCGGCATGTCGGGCGGCGTCGACTCGTCCGTGGCAGCGCTGCTTCTTCTCGAACGAGGCGTCTCGGTCGAGGGTCTGTTCATGAAGAACTGGGACGAGGATGACGGCACCGAATACTGCACCGCCAAAGCGGACTTTGAAGACGCCGCAGAAGTGGCGCAACGTCTCGGCATCAAACTTCACAGCGCCAACTTCGCCGCGGAGTACTGGGACAACGTATTCGAGGATTTCCTCGCGGAGTATCGCGCCGGTCGCACACCCAATCCCGACGTCCTCTGCAATCGAGAAATCAAATTCAACGTATTCATCGACTACGCTCGTGCCTTGGGCGCGGGTGGAATCGCAACCGGGCACTATGCGCGCGCGCGCATCGGCCAAAGCGGCTTCGAGTTGCACAAGTCCGTCGATTCCGAAAAGGACCAGACCTACTTTCTGAATGCGGTGCCGTTGCACCAGCTGTCGACCTGCGAATTCCCGCTGGGCGATCTGCAGAAGACCGAGGTTCGCGCAATCGCCAAGCGTTCCGGTCTCCACAATCATCAGCGCAAAGACAGCACCGGCATCTGCTTCATCGGCGAGCGCCGCTTCAGAGACTTTCTGGCGCGCTATGTCTCGGCAGCTCCCGGACCGATCGTCGGCGTCGACGGGTGTCTCTATGGCGAACACCTCGGGCTGCACCACTACACGATCGGTCAACGCGAGGGCCTGGGTATCGGCGGCAAGGCGCGTCGGCGCGAGGCACCGTGGTACGTCGTATCTAAGCACCCGCAGACAAATGCGCTAGTCGTTTCGCAGACTCCGACAGACCTCGATGGCCACTGGTTGACGACGCCGTCGATCAACTGGCTCGTACAGCCGCCGCGGTTGCCGCTTCGCTGCAGCGCGAAGGTTCGATACCGGCAGACGGACCAACCTTGCACACTCAATCGACGCGCAGACGGCGCTTACTGGATCGACTTCGACTCACCGCAACGCGCCGTAACCGCGGGACAATACGTTTGCCTATACGCCGGCACGCAGTGTCTCGGCGGTGGCGTCATCAATACACATGGCAAATTCGCAAGCCGCTCGAGTCGCGCCGCGTGACCACGAGCCTGCGCGATCAGTGCATCGCCTTTGCAGGCATCTGCCAATCCGCGGCATTGGTGCATCGAACGGCGCACGGGCTTGCCACGAGTTCCCGCGAGATGGAACCGCTGATCACCAGCATCTTTGCCACCGATCCTAAAACAATCGACGACGTTTATGGTTCCGTGAATCATCTACGCAGCGGCATCGCCGCGGCGGCCGAGATGCTCTCAAAGCCTAGCGCCGACCTCGTGCCCGCGCTCAAGTACGTCATGGCGTTGCTCGACATCGAAACGCGTTTGCGGACGCGATCCGAACTCACGCAAACGCTTCGACACGGCATCGACGAACTTCGACAGGACACGTTGGAGCCTAACGAGTCCCTGTTCGTAGCGCTGTCAGCGCTGTATCAGCGAACTATCAGTACGCTGGATCGCCGTGTGCACGTCAGCGGTTCGCCCGAAATTCTGCAGCGGAATGAGGTCGCCGCCAAGATTCGGACACTATTGCTCGCAGGCGTTCGAAGTGCGTGGCTGTGGCATCAGTCAGGAGGGCGTCGCTGGCACCTGATATTGCGGCGGTCTACCATGCGCAACACTCTGAATACCTTGGCTCGCCCAAGCGAAATTCACTGAATATGCGACTCGAAACACTCACCGCCATCTCGCCGCTCGATGGACGATATCGCGCGCGGCTCGCG
>JANLUG010000005.1:0-1511 GCA_031363335.1 Gammaproteobacteria bacterium | reverse complement strand
CTTGCGCCTCGCGCGGGCGATTCAGGAGGACGTCGCTATGCGATTCGGCGTTGTGCTGGAACTCGAACCCACGGTCATCGGCTTCGACGAATAGCGCCGGCGAATGCCGCCGGCGCTGATTCAACTCATTCCGGACTGCGGTCGCTGATCACGCCTTCCTGACGCAGACGCGCTTCGCGCTCGCGCTTGCGCACCTCACGAGGATCGTTGGCTGCGCGGCCCGCGGGACGCTCGGGTTCCTGTTTCACGGCTTCGGCCGCGGCCTCGATTGGCGAAACGACGACCACAGCCGGTGCAGGTTTTGGACGCGGTGCTTCGTCGATCGGCGCTGGTTCGTTGACCTCGATGTGGCCGAACGAACTCTCCGTCGGAGCCTCTTCCAGAGACGTCATCATCTCGACGTGTTCAGAGACGATCGGCGCCTGTGTTGCGTTGGGTGCCGCGTCGTCCACGCGCGCCACAATCGGCTCGGGTCTTCGTTCGCCGCTGTCCTGGTTGCGCGCCACCGATGCTCGATCGCGTCGCGGCCGGCGCTTACTTTGTTCGAGATCCACCGGCGTGCGGTCTTCGCCGACGTCACGCGTTCTGCTCTCGGCGCGTGGCGTCTCGCCATCGCTACGCTCCCGCCGTGGTTCGCGCGGCTCGCGAGGTTCACGGGGTTCCCGCGGTTCGCGCACGGGCTCACTGGCTTCCACATCCGCTACGGATTCTCCATCTTCACGCGGCGGACGCGGTCTGCGCTCGGCATTGTCTTCGGGCCCGCGACGACGTCGCTCACGATTTGCTCGATCACCACGATCGCTACGCTCGGCAGACGAACGCTCGGGCGCGGTCGCCGTGTCTTCTCCATCTCGACCACCGCGTCGGTTGCGTGCGCCATTGCGCGGCGGCGCGCCTCCTTCGCCACCGACGGTCACCGTCTCCGGGGCGCGTTCGGCGCGTTCGCCGGAACGTGGGCCCGAACGCGAGCGACCACCGCGACCGCGGCGTGACCGATCAGCGGACCTGGGTCCACCGGAACGCGAATCGTCGGAGCGCGGTGCATCGGACGGCGCGTCATCGCCGCGACTCGAGCGCGACGGCGCATCGACGGCGGCGGCCGGGTGCGGCGGTGCTGTGTCAGCCGGCGCATCCTTCTTGAACAACGAACCGAAGAACCGGCTCAGCAATCCCGATTGCGGCTGCGGTGCAGCGGCGACCGGTTGTGGCGGCGGCAGCGATTGAACCTGAGGCTGCGGCTGAGGCGGTGGCGGCGCTACGGGGCGCACGACGGCTTCCTGCGGGCGGACGGTTCGGGCTGGTTCGCGTTGCTGTGTCTCGATCTCATCCGCGAGCGGCGCCTCGGCGAGTTCATAGCTCGCGACGCTGGCTTCGGCTTCCGCGAGGTCGTCGCGAATGCGCTGCACTTCGTAGTGCGGCGTCTCGAGGCGATCGGTCGGCACGATGACGAGGTGCGTGTTCGTACGCCGCTCGATCTCGGCGACGTCGCGGCGCTTCTCGTTGAGCAGATA
>JANLUG010001076.1:0-4848 GCA_031363335.1 Gammaproteobacteria bacterium | reverse complement strand
CGCATGCCCGGGCCGCCCTGAGGTCCTTCGTAGCGGATGACCACCACGTCGCCCTTGACGATTTTGCCGTCCATGATCGCCTGCATGCCGGCCTCTTCGCCGTGGAACGTGCGCGCGATGCCCGAGAACTGCAGACCTTCGTGGCCGGTGATCTTCGCGACAGCGCCATCCGGCGCGAGGTTGCCGTACATCACCACGAGGTGGCTGTCGGGTTTGATCGGGTTCGAAAGCGGCCGGACGATTTCCTGCCCCGCCGGATACGGTCGCACCTGCGCAAGATTGTCGGCAAGCGTGCGCCCCGTCACCGTCATACAATCGCCGTGCAGCAGACCGGCATCGAGCAGCATCTTCATCAACGGCCGGATGCCGCCGATGTCAATCAGTTCGGACATCGAGTAGCGCCCTGCCGGGCGCATGTCGGCGAGCACGGGCACGCGGCTTCCGACGCGCGTGAAATCATCGAGCGAAAGCGGAATCCGCGCCGCGTGTGCAATCGCCATCAGATGCAGCACCGCGTTCGTCGAACCTTCCAGCGCAATGACCGTGGTGATGGCATTCTCGAAGGCTTCACGCGAAAGAATGTCGGACGGCTTGATGCCGCGTTCGAGCAGATTCAATACGGCCGCACCCGCGTTATAAGAATCGCGGCGTTTGTTTTCCGAAACCGCTTCCTGCGCAGAACTGTCGGGCAACGACAGGCCGAGCGCTTCGATCGCCGATGCCATCGTGTTCGCGGTGTACATGCCGCCGCACGAACCGGGTCCGGGAATCGCGGTTTCCTCCACCTCTTTCAGCTGTGCATCGGTGATACGCCCGGCGGCGCGCGCGCCGACCGCTTCGAATACGGAAATCACGTCGCGGCGTTCTTTGCCGGTTTTGATCGAGCCGCCGTAGACGAACACGCTGGGCCGATCCAGGCGCGCCATCGCCATCGCGCAACCGGGCATGTTCTTGTCGCAACCACCGATCGCCACGAATCCGTCAAAGCCTTCGGCGCCCACCACTGTCTCGATCGAATCGGCGATCACTTCGCGCGATACCAGCGAGTAGCGCATGCCGGGCGAACCCATCGCGATGCCGTCCGCCACGGTGATCGTGTTGAAGATCACCGCTTTGCCGCCCGCTTCGTCGGCGCCCATCGCGGCCGCATCCGCCAACGCGTTGATGTGCATGTTGCACGGCGTCAGCGCGCTGCCGGTGGAAGCGATGCCGATCTGCGGCTTCGTGAAGTCCGCATCGGTGAAACCCACGGCGCGCAGCATCGCGCGCGCCGGCGCATTGGTGAGTCCGTCGACGACGCGCGACGAGTAGCGTCGTTTGTCATTAGCCATGGTTTACCCTCGGATCAGGCCGTCTTGGTGAGCCGCTTCAGCATCACGGCGGAGTTGCGCTGAAAGTTGTACACCGCCTTACGCGGCGCCGGGAGTTCATCGACGTTCGCATCGACAAAACCCTGTTCCTTGAACCAGTCGCGCGTTTGCGTCGTCAGCAGGAACAATTGTTCGAGCCCGAGCCGGCGCGCTTCTGCTTCGACTTTGCGCACGAGCGCGGTGCCGTGTTCTTTCGCGTCGAGCCGATAACTCGGATGCGTCGCGAGACAGGCGAGTTCGCCCGCGCCCGAATCTTCGAAAGGATATAGCGCGCAACAGCCGATGATGTTGCCGTCGAGTTCTGCGACGAAGAAGCGTTCGATCTCGCGTTCGAGGCGATCGCGCGGGCGGCGCACCAGAACGCCCGCGTTCTCGAGCGGACGGATCAACTCGACGATGCCGGCAACGTCTTCCGCGGTTGCGCGGCGGATGTGCTGGAAGCCGTCTTCGCTGATCTGCGTGCCGCAACCGGCGGCGGTATAGAGTTCCTGCAGCAGCGCGCCGTCGTCGTGAAAACCGATCAGATGCGTGCGCGGCACGCCGGCGCGACATGCGCGCAGCAGTTCGGTGAGGCGCAGCCGAGTCGTGTCGTCGAGCGTGGCGGTGTCGAGCAGCGAATCGAGTTCGCTCGGTGAAAGATCCGACAACGCGGAGCCGTCGGCATCCATCACCGCCGACGCTGCGTCGAACGCGATCAGCTTGTCGGCGCCCAGCGCAATCGCAACATCGGTGGCGAGTTCCTCGCTCGACAGATTGAAGGCTTCGCCCGACGGCGAATAACCGAGCGGCGACAACAGCACGATGCAGCGCTCGTTCAACATCTGATGGATGCGTTCGCTGTGAATACGCCGCACGCGGCCGGTGAATAGATGGTCGATGCCGTCGACCACACCGAATGGACGCGCGGTAACGAGGTTGCCGGACAGCACGTGGATCTTCGTGTTGTGCAGCGGTGTGTTCGGTAACCCCATCGAGAACAACCCTTCGATGCGCACGCGCACGCGCGCCACGGCGGATTCGACCTGTTCGATCGTCGCCTGATCGGTGACGCGACGATGATCGTGGAATTGCGGTTGCAGCCCCGCGGCCATTACCGCTGCGTCGATCTGCGGCCGCGCGCCGTGCACCAGCACGACGCGAACGCCAAGCACCGACAACAACGCCAGGTCGTGCACGATATGCGTGATGTTGTCGTGCACGATCGCATCGCCACCCAACAGAATGACGAAGGTCTTGTGCCGATGCGCGCTGATGTACGGCGTCGAATCGCGGAACCAGCGCGCGTATTGGGTCGGGTCGGTCATGGGCAAACTACGGCGTTAGTGGACGCAGACTTCGGCGATCAGTTGCGTCAGCACATCGACGGCGGGCTGGATGCGATCGGTGGCGAGGTACTCGTCGGGCTGATGCGCCTGATCGATGCTGCCTGGCCCGAAGATCACTGTCTCCATACCGAGCGCTTGCAGGAACGGCCCTTCGGTGCCGAACGCGACGGTGCCCGCGGCGGTGCCTGACAATCGCTCCAAGGTGCGCACCAGCCTGCCGTCGCTCGGCGTCGCGAACGGCGACACCGGTGGCGAGACCGGCCGCATCGTGATCGACGTGCCGTGCGCTTCGGCGGAACGCGCGAGGCGAATCTCGAGCGCGGAAATGATCGATGCGGTGTCCATGCCCGGCAGCAGCCGCAGATCGATCTGCAGATCGGCGTGATCGCAGATGCGGTTCGGGTTGTCGCCGGCGCGCAGGCAGCCGAGGTTGAGCGTCGGCACCGACACGTCGAATGCCGGATTGCGATGCGCGGCGGCGAGCTGCGCGCGAAATGCCAGCAGTTCGCCCATCACGCAATGCATCGCATCGAGCGCGTTGTGGCCGAGTTCGGGGTCCGACGAATGCCCGGACGATCCTTGCAGCGCGATCGACAGCATCATGAAACCTTTGTGCGCGAAGATCGGCCGGAAGTCGGTCGGCTCGCCCACCACCGCAAATTGCGGCTTCGGAATATCGGCCGCTTCGAGACAGCGCACGCCGGCCATCGACGACTCTTCGTCCGATGTCGCCACGATCGTCAGCGGCGCTTTGAGATCCCGGCCCGCGAACTGACGAGCCGCCTCGATCGCGATCGGGAAGAAGCCCTTCATGTCGCATGCGCCGAGCCCGTACAGACGCCCGTCGCGTTCGGTCAGCGAGAACGGGCTCTGCGACCAGTGCGCGTCGTCGTACGGAACCGTGTCGGTATGTCCGGCGAGCACCAGGCCGCCGGTACCCTGACCCAGAGTGGCGATCAGATTCGCTTTGCCCGGGAGGTTCTTCAACGGTTGCACGGTGGTTTTGAAGCCGAGCGATTCCAGCCAGGTGGCCAGTTCGTTGATGACGGCGAGGTTGCTCTGATCGAGGGCCGCAGTCGTACAGCTGACCGAGGGGGTTTTGATCAGCGACTGCAACATGGAAAGGAGCGGCGGCGCGTGCATAACGTGGTTCACAGGCTATGGGCGGGATAATGCCCGGTTTCGTGAAGGGGGTCTAATATTGCGGTCCGCGCGCGGTTTGCTGGTTGAAAACGCGGGGGGCATGCCGTTAACTGCCGCGAAGCTTCTGGACAGAGCCGGCGCGCGCACAGGAATGCCATGGCGGCAATCGAGTCTCCACTCAAGGATCGAATCACCCCAGAACGCTTGCTGGACCTGCGCGGCGTGCTCGACGATCTGGTGCGCTCGAAGATCGTCACGCAGCGCGACGCTGAAGACATCCTCATCGCGCCGCGTACCTCGAAGCAGCTGCACATGCACCCGCTCGAGATCATTGCCGAGCGGGAGCTCGACGATCCGCGCCGCCCCGGCAAGAAGCTCGACCTCGACGAACTGACGCATTGGCTGTGCGAGGTCTCCTCGCGGCCCTACTACCGCATCGACCCACTCAAGGTGAACGTCAACAAGACGACCGAAGTGATGTCGTATGCGTTCGCGCAACGTCACAACATCCTCGCCGTCGAAGTGCGCGAAGAAGAGATCGTCATCGCCAGCGCGCAGCCGTTCATGGCCGCGTGGGAAGGCATGCTGAATCAGACGCTGCGCGGCCGGCGCATCGAGCGGGTGGTGGCGAATCCGCAGGAACTCACGCGCTACATGCTCGAGTTCTACACGATGGCGCGGTCGGTCGCGAAGGCGTCCGACGCAGGTTTCGAAGTGTCGAGCATTACGAACTTCGAGCAGATGCTCGAACTCGGCCAGCTGAAGTCGCCGGATGCGAACGACGCCCACATCGTCAACATCGTCGACTGGCTGCTGCAGTACGCCTTCGACCAGCGCGCCAGCGACATTCATATCGAGCCGCGCCGCGAGAAAGGTTACGTGCGCTTCCGGATCGACGGCGTAATGCACAGCGTCTACGAACTGCCGGCGGCGGTGAACGCGGCGGTGACGAGCCGTCTGAAGATCCTCGGCCGGATGGACGTCGCCGAAAAGCGCCGGCCGCAGGACGG
>JANLUG010001059.1:0-3427 GCA_031363335.1 Gammaproteobacteria bacterium | reverse complement strand
CGTCGCTCGATGGAAGAGTCGCAATCCGGTCGCGCACCCGGCGCGGCCTCATCGATGTTCAAGTACTACGGCACCGAACAGAACATCCGCAGATACGAACTGCTGTTGTCGATCATGGGTACGCAGGCCGTCGGCTGGGGCGGCGACAACTTCACGCCGGACGAACTGACGACGACACGCGCGTGGCTGCGCTCTAAAGCCAACTCGATCGAAGGCGGCACGTCGGAAGTGCAGCTCAACATTCTCGCGAAACGGGTGCTCGGCCTGCCGGACTGATGGGTTCCGGTAGGTAAGAGGCGAGCGCCCGGCGGAACTATCGGAAAGGGGATCAAATGGCTGACGTGTCCAACGCGCCCGCGTCGAGCGGCCCGGCGAACGTCGTTGTAACGCGCCGCCAGATCACCGCGGCGGTGATCGGCAACGCACTCGAGTTCTACGACTTCACCACGTATGCGCTGTTCGCAGTGCAGATCGGCCGCACCTTCTTTCCGTCGCAAACACCGTTCGAAAATCTGATGTTGTCGCTGCTGACGTTCGCGGTCGGCTTCATCGGCCGACCGATCGGCGCGATAGTGATCGGCCGGTTCGGCGATCGCGCCGGTCGAAAGCCCGCGATGCTGCTGAGCTTCACGCTGATGGGCGTCGGCATTCTCGGCATCGTGCTGACGCCGTCGTACGCGATGATCGGCCCCGCCGCGCCGGTGCTGCTGCTCATCTTTAGACTCATTCAAGGATTTGCGCTCGGCGGTGAAGTCGGCCCCACAACGGCGTTTCTGATCGAAGCGGCACCTGTGCATCGGCGCGGCTTCATCGGCGCCTGGCAGAGCGGCAGCCAGGCCATCGCTTCATTGACCGGCGCGTCGGTCGGCTTGCTGCTGTCGTATCTGCTCACGGCGCAACAACTGGAATCGTTCGGTTGGCGGATTGCATTCGGCCTCGGCGCCATCGTGCTGCCGTTCGGGCTGATCATGCGCAGGCGGCTTCCCGAAACGCTGCATCACGTCGAGGCGCCGCGCGCATTCCACCCGACCGACTTCGGACCGTTCAGCCACGCGCGGCCGATTCTGCTCGGGCTCGGCATGATCATGAGCTTCACGACGTCGACGTACGTGTTGTTGTACATGACGACGTTTGCGTCGGAGACATTGCATATGACGCAGGCCGATTCGTTCGGCGCATCGGTCGCGAATGGTCTCACCGGCGTGGTCTTCGCATTGCTCGGCGGCGCGCTATCCGATCGCTTCGGCCGCAAGCCGGTCATGATCACCGCGCGCGTTCTGTTTCTCTTCGCGATCTACCCTGCGTTCACGCTGATGATCAGCAATCACGACGCACTGACTTTGATTCTCGCAACCGGCGTGCTCGGCGCGCTGAGTTCAACCAGTGTGGGCGTTGCGCTCGTGTGTCTCACCGAATCGTTGCGCAAGGACGTCCGCAGCACCGGTCTCGCAATCGTCTACGCGGTGGGCGTCGCGGTGTTCGGCGGCGTCGCGCAGCCGTACGTCACCTGGCTGATCAAGGCGACCGGCAGCCCGATGGCGCCCGCGTGGTACATGATGGCCGCGGCGTGCGTCGGCATCGTCGCGATGTCGCTCATGAAAGAGACGGTGCCGACGAAAATGACCTCGGTGGCCGCCATCGAGATCGTCTGAGGACGCATCGCGGCTTTCGGCTCGCTGATTTCTCCTCCCCGGGGCTTTGTTCGGCCCAACCGCATCGCTAAACTAGAACGCATTATACATTTGCGAACCTGGAGAGCTCATGGCTGCAGATAATGCCGCGGCGTCGTTGACCTTTGATCCCGACGCGCTACGCGAAAAATACCGGCAGGAACGCGACAAGCGGCTGCGCCAGGACGGCAACGCGCAGTACCTCGAGGTGGTCGGCGAGTTCTCCCACTTTCTCGAAGATCCGTACGTCGAGCCGCTCGAGCGCGCGGCGTTGCACGACGACGTCGAAGTGCTGGTGATCGGCGGCGGCTTCGCGGGATTGTTGATCGGCGCGCGTCTGCGCCAGGGCGGTGTCGAGGACATTCGCATCGTCGAAAAAGGCGGCGACTTCGGCGGCACCTGGTACTGGAATCGTTATCCCGGCGCCGCGTGCGACACGGAAGCCTATATCTATCTGCCGTTGCTCGAAGAAGTCGGCTATGTCCCGACCGAAAAATATGCGAAGGCGCCGGAGATCCTCGCGCACAGCCGACGCATCGCGGAACACTACGACCTGTACCGCAACGTGTTGTTCCAGACGCAGATCACCGAATTGCGTTGGGATGACGCTGCGTCCCGCTGGATCGTCTCCACCGATCGCGGCGATCGCTTCAAGGCGCAGTACGTCTGCATGGCGAACGGTCCGCTCAACCGGCCGAAGCTGCCCGGCGTTCCCGGCGTGCGGTCGTTCAAAGGACATTCGTTCCACACGAGCCGCTGGGACTACGACTACACCGGCGGCAACAGCTACGGAAATCTGACGGGGCTCAAAGACAAACGCGTCGGCATCATCGGCACCGGCGCGACGGCAGTGCAGTGCGTGCCGCACGTCGGCGCGAGTGCTACGGAACTGTATCTGTTCCAGCGCACACCCTCGTCGATCGACGTGCGTGCGAATCGTCCAACCGATCCAGACTGGGCGAAGTCGTTAGAGTCCGGCTGGCAACGGCGACGCATGGAGAACTTCTCGACGCTGACGAGCGGCGGCTACGCCGAAGAAGATCTCGTGATGGACGGCTGGACGGAGATCATCGGCAAACTGCTGCGCGGTCGCGGCCTAAGCACCGATCCCGAATCGATCATGCGCACGCTCGAGATGGTCGACTTCGAGAAGATGGAACAGGTGCGCGCGCGCGCCGAAGCCATCGTCAACGATCCAAACACTGCGGAAGCGTTGAAGCCGTACTACCGCCAGTTCTGCAAGCGGCCATGTTTCCACGACGAGTATCTGGATACGTTCAATCGACCGAACGTCAAACTCGTACACACCGACGGCAAAGGCATCGAGCGGATCACCGAGCGCGGCATCGTGGCGAACGGTGTCGAGTACGAACTCGACTGCATCATCTTCGCGAGCGGCTTCGAAGTGGGTACGCCGCTGGAACGGCGCGCCGGCTACGAGGTATACGGACGCGGCGGCGTCGCGCTCAGTCAGAAGTGGACGGAAGGCGTATCGACTATGTTCGGCATGCAGACGCACGGCTTCCCGAACTGCTTCATCGTCGGACTGTCGCAAACCGGCGTGTCGGCAAATATTCCGCATGTGCTCGACGTACAGAGCCGCCACATCGGCTACATCCTGAAGCACGCGCACGATCATCAGGTGCGCACACTCGATGTGACCGAAGCAGCGGAAGCCGAGTCACACTGGCCTTGCTTTCCGGTGGAACCGTGGTGGCGTGGGGCGACAAGGCCTCGGGTAAGACGAATGTGCCGAA
>JANLUG010001044.1:0-1994 GCA_031363335.1 Gammaproteobacteria bacterium | reverse complement strand
CCGAGTCGCCGCTGGCGCCGCCGCATCCGCTCAGCGCGCACACCGTCGCCACGAGGCAAACCAATCCCGCGCGATGCATCAGCGCGCCAAGCGTCTGTTCGCGAATATTCATTGCGTGCTCCCTCTGTTCTGGTAAGGGGTGGTGGTAAGCGCTACAGCTTGTCGAAGCGCATGGTCATTCCATCCATCGTCAGTTCCAGCGCCTCGCCGTTGCGCTTCAGCGTCAGCGAGTCGGGGCCGCCCGACTTCCGCTCGCCTTCCGGCACCGCCATGACGATGCTTTCGCCCGACGTGACGTAGCTGGTGCGATAGGACTTGTCACGGCCGCCCTCGCGGAACGTTGCTTCCACCTGATTGCCGTCGAGGAACTTCAGCGAAAAGCTCTGATCGGGGCCGAACTTGGACTGGTATGTTCCGCTCGGCGCCGGCGGGCCGCTCTTGCCGCAACCCGCCAGCAACAGCGCTGCCGTGACAAGCGCCGCTATCGATGTATGCGATCTGTTCATGACGTTGCCCCTCAGTCCTTGCAGAAGCGGCCGAAGTCGCCCGGATTGATGCCTTCGCGCGCGGCAGCAGCCGCTTCCTCTTCGCTGCCGGCTGAGAGTTCGAGACAACCGTCATCCGCCTTCTTCAGCGTGGCAACGCCGCCGTTGCTGGCCATCACTTTGATGAGACCGCTATCCAGGACGACGTAATCGCCCGGCACCACTTGACCGAACGCGGTCACGGCAACCTTGTCACCCGATTGAAAATCGAACTGTTCGAAGATCGCCTGGCCCTTCGCCTTATAGACGCCGCTCGGCTTACCGCCGCCGCATCCGGCCAGCGAAACGACGAGCAGCGCGGCCGCTGTGTAACCCACGATCTTCGAAAAATCATGCGTAACCATTGTCCAATCCCCTGTGGTTCGTTGTTAGAGACGTCGATTGCGGCGCGTCGTCAGGCTTTGCATCGCCCGGCCGCGCGTCCGTCACTCCGGACAGTAGCGCCCGAAATCGGGTAGATCAATTTCCGCACCGTCCGAACCCGGACCCATCAGCACCAGGCAACCGTCACCCGGGTCGCGCATCGACTGGACTTTGTCGCCGAGAATCCGGATGCGCGCGTCCGGCATCACGACATAGTCGAGCACCTTGGTCTGGGACAGGAACGTGGTCACCGCCACCTTGTGCCCCGGCTGGAACTCGAAGCGCTTGTACATTCCCTGGCCCTGGGCCACGTAAGCACCGCTCATCTCTTTACCGCTGCCACTGCTGGTGCCGCCGCTACCACCTCCGCCGCAGCCGCCGAGCACTACCGCCAGCAGGATCACGCTCACCGATCGCACTGTCATGGCGCACCCCCGTTTGTTTCCTATTAGACGTCGACATCGTAGAGTCGTCAGGGCCTGACATTTCGATCAGGCGCACGTCGATAGGCTAATCGAAATACAACTGGGGGGGCGCGTTCATGCTGACGTCGAGCCGGGGTTCGTTCCACATCGGCTGGGTGATCGTCGTCGCAGGTCTACTGACCGGATGCGGCGGCGGTAAATACGATTCGACCGAAGTCGTGCAAGGGCGCGACTGGCAAGGCGAAGTCTCCACGGTGAAGGACGGCGGCAAGCCGATTACCGGCACCGTCGTCAAGAAAAATGCCAAGGGCGAAGTCGTGGGCGAGACGCAATACAAAGACGGCTTCCCAACGGGTTCCGTGAAGGCGTGGTACGACAACGGCAAGCCCAAGTCGGAGGCCGAGGTTGTTTACGACGAAAAGGCCAAACGCGGGCACCCGGTCGGCACTTCTCGCACCTGGTGCGAAAACGGCACGCTGCAGAGCGAATCGACCACGGACCCGGACGGCAAGGCCGTCGGCCAGCTCAAGAGGTGGAGTTGCTCCGGAAAACTCCTCAGCGTCACGACCTATCCGTTCGGTGAGCACATGTCCGCTCAGGAACTCGAAAACGGCGAGGTCGTGGTCACTCAGACCGGCACCACGGTTGCGCCGCCGGAGGG
>JANLUG010001003.1:0-3544 GCA_031363335.1 Gammaproteobacteria bacterium | reverse complement strand
ACCCTGAGGCGCCATGGATGGCGCGGTTCGGAGCGACCAGGGACGGCTCGAGCGTGTCCGGCGCTTCAAGCCGCCACCTCCACCGGGAATCAAAGCTCAGCGCCGCATCAGAGACCCACACCACCCGGTGTGAACTGTCCTGTGCCGGCGAAGACACCTCCGTCCACAGGCACCATCGCACCGTTGACGAACGATGCGGCGGGCGAACCGAGGAATGTCATGACCGCGGCGATCTCTTCCGGTTCGCCCCACCGTCCGAGCGGAATGTGGCGGCGTAGCTCGTCGTACATGGGCGATTGCCGAATGTTCGCCGTCATGCCGGTGTGCGTCGGTCCCGGACACACGGCGTTGATGCGAATGCCTTCACGACCGAGTTCGAGCGCGGCCGCGCGGACGAAGTTCGTCACCCCGCCTTTCGCCGTGTTGTACGCCCACAGTCCCGGGTCGCCGCCGAGGCCGGAGACGGACGCGGTCACCACGACGGATGGCCGGTCGGCTTTGCGCAATGCCGGCAACGCCGCGCGCACGCCGAGCACGACCGCGCGCAGATTGACGGCCAGCACACGATCGAAGGTATCCATGTCGATCGATTCGAGCGTGCCGCCGGCAGCGAGACCCGCGTTCAGGAACAGCGCATTGAGTCCGCCGAAAGCTTGTGCCGCCTCGATCGCCGCGACATTCGTCGTATCGTCGGTCACATCGCCTTTGACAATGCGCGTGCGCGTTCCGTCGCGGTCGAGCGCCGTGAGCCACGCCATGTCGGCATGATCAAGATCGACCGCTACTACGCAGCCGCCCTGTTCGAGCACGCGCTTCACCGCGGCGCGACCGATGCCTGAAGCCGCACCCGTGATCACCGCGACGCGTTGCGCCCAATCGCTCACGATTTGCCGCCTTTCGTTTGCGTCAACACCGGTTCCGCCACGTACAAGTCCGCGAACTGTTGCTGCAGATGCACGACCTTCGGCGCGTCGTTGATGACGATGTAAGGATTGTTCGGATGCGCCGTCGCATAGTCCTGGTGATAAGCCTCCGCGGGATAGAACTCTGCCAACGACGACACCGTGGTGACGATCGGCGCCTTGAACGGCTTTGCGGCATCGAGCTGCGCGATGTACGCATCGGCCACGCGCTTCTGATCGTCGCTGATCGTGAAAAGCGCGGAACGGTACTGCGTGCCGCGGTCCGGCCCCTGACGATTCAACTGAGTCGGATCGTGTGCGACGGAAAAGAACACCGTCAACAACGTGCCGTACGAAACCTGCGCCGGATCGAATTTCACTTCCACCGATTCGGCGTGACCGGTGTTTCCGGAACTCACAGCGTCATACGACGGGTCTTTTTTGGTTCCGCCGGCATAGCCTGAGACGGCCGAGCGCACACCCTTGACGTGCTGGAACACCGCCTGCACACCCCAGAAGCAGCCACCCGCGAATACCGCGGTCTGCAGTTCGCCCGGAGTGCCGGGCGCCACATCGACGAGCGGTTTCGGCAGCGGGGAGATCGGCGCATCAACCGCATCGGCCTGGCCACAGCCAACAAGCAGCGCAAACGACAACAGAGCCAACGCGTTCAGTGAGGAGCGTTTGGCATATAGCATTCGAGTTCCACCCATCGTGTTTCGGAACATGAGTTTCGGACTCTACTATGAGTCCGCCCGCCCCACCGCGGTTCCCTTCGCCTCGCGGCCGAACAACCGCCAATACAGCAACACGACGGAGATCGTCATGATCTCGGCCGACAACAAGGCGTACTGCGGCCCGATCCGATCCGCGAACCAGCCCAACGCGAACACGACCACCGCATAGAGCAGATTGCCGCCCAACGAGATCAGCGAGCCCATCGTGGCGCGCTGGCGATCGGTGAACGAGCGCTGCATCAGCGTTTCGCGCGCCACCATGCCGGGTCCGTATGGGAACGATGCCAACGACGAGATCGCCGGGCTGGCGACGGTGGGCACCGCGGTCGCGCCGACGCCGAGCAGAATGCTCAGCACGCTCGTCCACAGCAGCACGGGAAGTTCGCGCCAGCGTCGGATCACCCGCCCGGCCGCGCGATATCCGAACACCGCACCCGCGTGCGTCAGCATGCTGGCGATGCCGAGACCCGACGCCGACCACAGCGTCGCGAAGTAAGCCGGGTAGAACATGTGCTTTGCCTCACCGAGCGCGAAACCGAGCATCGCCGCAACGCTGACGTCGCGCAGCTTAGCGTCACGCCAAAACGGCACGAGCGCATCGCGCAGATGCGCGAGCAGATTCGTCTTCACCTCACGACCGTGGCGAGTCGGCTCCGTCGTGAAGCAGCCGATGATCAAGCCGACCACCTGCGGAACGAGCGACAGCCAGAACAGCGTCCGCAACGGGAACCACAATAGAACGATCGCCGACACGAACGCGGAAACCGCGAGCGCTGCCTGGAACATCGAACTCAGATTTCCCTGGTGTTCAGGGAAGTCCTTTTCCGACGCGTCGTCCTTCAAGGTGTCGTAGAGAAACGCATCCTGGTTGCCGCTGAACAACGCGAACGAGAGTCCCTCGAGAATCGCACCGACAGCGAGGATCGTGAACGACGAACCGGCGCCATACGCCGCGATGCAGGCAATGTTCGCGACCTGGCCGGTCAACATGGTCTTGCGCCGACCGACGTAGTCGGAGAAAACCCCGGTCGGCAACTCGAACAGCGACGATGCGATCTTCGCAATGGCAAGAATCAGCACGCCCTCCGCATACGAGCCCGTGACCTGCGCGAAATACACGACCAGCACCGGTCCGTAGATGCGGAAGTCGTTGCAGAAGTTGAACCAGCCGAGCAGACGGATGTTGCGGTGCGTTGGACTCATGTCATGCATCGTAAGCGATGAGCTGTTAGGTTTCCGGCATGGAATCGGGAACACATTCACTGCCAAGACTGAAGTGGCACATGCTGCGACGGCGCAAGACGGATGCGCCGTTCCTGCGCGAGAACCTCGTCGCCGCGCTGCAGAATGGCGCCGCATGCGAGGTGGACCTCGCCTTCACCGCGGACGGCCACGCGCTCTGCCTGCACGACAGAACGCTCGATCGCGAGACCACCGGGCAGGGTCGCGTGAGCGACGCAACGCGCTCGTCGATCGAACGACTGCGCCAACGGGGCCCCGATGGCGCAGCATTCGACAGCGCGCCGTTGTTCCTCGACGAAGTCGTCGGTACGGTGGCCACGATCGGAGTCAAGACGCCCGCGTTGGTGCAGCTCGATATCAAGACGCGCGCCAGTGCCCTGACCACGGCCGCGCTCGATCGGATCGGTCAGCTGCTTGAAGGCCGTTCCAACGCGTTCATCGCGAGCGCATACGAGTGGGAAGTAGTGCAACGCATCGTCGCCGCCGCGCCGGGTCTGCACGCCGGCTTTGATCCGCTCGCGTTCTATCCCCGTTCGTTCGACCTCGACGCAGAGGGTTTCCACGACATCGCCCGACGCACACTGGCAACGGCACCTGGCGCATCGCTCTACTACCTCGAAGCGAAACTGATTCTTGCGGCACTCGATCGCGGCGTGAATCTCG
>JANLUG010000991.1:0-2681 GCA_031363335.1 Gammaproteobacteria bacterium | reverse complement strand
GCCTCCTATGCATTGCTGACCATGATGATTGCGCAGGTCACCGGACTGAAGCCGGGTGAGTTCGTTCACACGCTCGGGGACGCGCATCTGTACATGAACCACCTGCAGCAGGCGGATGAACAACTCACGCGGACGCCGTATGCGTTGCCGCAGATGCAGCTCAATCCCGACGTGCGCGACATCCTCGATTTCAAATACGAGGACTTCAAGCTGCTGAACTATAAGTGCCACTCCGCCATCAAGGCGCCGATCGCGGTATAGCGTGCGTTCGGCTGACCACATGGCGTCGGTAAGTTCTGGCGTGAGGAATGGATCGACCGACTGATGTGCGGCACACTCATTGGCATATGCGGTATGCAAAGGCGCTTCGTGTGTAGTTCAGCGAAAGTGCGGTATGTCTCACAACCACTAGCGACTCTCCTCTGTGGTGTCGCGCTCGCCGTTGTCGGATGCTCAGTGCCAGATGTCTCGGACGATAGTCATGGCTAAGCCTCGTCATTTGGCAAATGCGCCAGTTACGGAGGCATTGATTGATGTGCAGGTCGCGCCCCGGCCGGGATTCACCTTCGCGGACCTGAAAGCCGCGTTCAACGATGTGAATTTCGGCTACTACGTAAAGAGCCCGATAGTCGAGAAGACCTTGGCGTTCCAGTGGGCGCCGGATGCACTCCCGCCACAGACGAGATCGGAATCGACCGAGGTCGGTCTACGGTTGCATTCGCACGATGAGAAGTATGTCGCTCAATGCAGGTTGTCGGGATTTACCCTGAGTCGCCTTTCGCCGTACGAGACCTGGGAAAATCTTCTGCACGAAGCAAGGCGGGTGTGGGATGTCTATATCGGTAGAACGACACCGATGCGCTTGACGAGGATCGCGACGCGATACATCAACAACCTGCGTCTGCCGTTGGGTAGCGGTGAGTCGTACCAGGACTACATTGAGAAATTGGTTGACGTTCCGAACGATGCCCCTCAGTTCGTTGAGGCGTTTTTTCAACGGTTCCAACTCATTGATCCTACGAATGGAGCGCGCGTGGTCTTGACGCTCGCCCTTGAAGGGATTCCTCGCGAAGGGCCAGCTCCGGTCATTCTGGATGTTGACGTATTCTGTCTAGCGGACCTTGAACCCGGTGATCAAAAGCTGTGGGAGACTCTCGAACGGCTACGTGATCTGAAAAACCGTAGCTTCTTTGGGACACTCACGGAGCGAGCAACGGAGTTGTACACGTGAGCCAGGCACTCGCGATAAGAGGCTTCCAACCGGGAGGATTCGGTGACTACGACTCGGCAAGCATGCCGACGAAGGCAAACGTGGCCACCCTGAATCAGGCTCGGAATTATCTTGCGGAAAGCGCCTCGGATTGGCGGCCCAGCGCCATTGCTGCGTTGCGAGATATTGGCGTTGAGTGTGCGGCTACGGATTGGGATGGCGAAGGCGCGGTTGCGATCTCATCGGAAGTTGTGGGCATCGCTGGGAAGGTCTTGGACGTCTTGTTCGACTTGCTACCGAAAGGCACGCCGATGCCCGATGTCCTACCCGAAGCCGACGGCGAAATAGACATTGGCTGGATAGTCGAAGCGAGTCGAATGTTCTCTTTGAGCGTGGGCGCGCGCGGGAAGATGAACTTCGCTGGCCAATTCGGTAAAGGGGGGTCTGTTCATGCCTGGCAACCCGTTGACGCGTTTAGTCGAGAAGCTTTGGCGGAATCTCTTCAAGACGTGGTCAGATATGTGGGGAGGCTCTTCGTACCGACTGACGTCGAACGTGCTGCCGAACGAGTCAATAAGCCGGTTCGTGCGTGAGAAGGAAGTCGTTCGAGCGACGACGCCTTGGAGTATTCAGCCAAAGCGACTGATTCCGACGCGCAACTCGAAGACCGGACGATTGGAAGTCTCTGTTTGTCGTTCCAGCCAGTTGAGTCAACCTCAGATGTGGAACATTGCCACGCGCTACTTCGATGCTCGTTCGCCGAAGCCGAGTATTGGTCACTGTGTTGCTTCAGCGGCGGCGGTGTTGGTCGAACAACTCGCGTTTGACGCAGACGGCAGGCCGTTCCCCGAGCACGCAAACATCATCGGATGGCATGACGAACCGAGTACGCCAGACGACGAGCTGAAGCACCACTGGAAGCACCAGGCGCAAAGAATGGCTCCGAGATTCTTTTTTGTATCTCGCTTGTAGGACGTTGCATTTCGGCATCGCCGATTCGTTTCTCGGGTAGCGATGATGGCGTGCGACGATGAGATGGTTCCGATGCAATCGCGAATCGAAGGTGTGAGCGAATGATCGCCCGGGAGTTCACATGCGTCTCTCACTGATCTGGGCGATGACGCGCAATCGGGTCATCGGCCGCGATAACGCATTGCCATGGCGACTGCCCGATGAAATGCGGCACTTCATGCGCACGACGCTCGGCCACACCGTGATCACGGGCCGCAGGAACTTCGAAGCGATGGGCAAGCCGCTGCCGAAGCGCACAAACGTCGTGTTGTCACGCGATCCGGCGTTCGTAGCCAACGGGGCCATTGTGGTGCGGACACTGGACGACGCGATCAAGCACGCGCGCGACACGGGCGACGACGAGGCGATGGTGGTCGGTGGCGCGGAAATCTATGCGCTCGCGTTACCGAAAGCGGACCGGCTTTACTTCACGTTGCTCGATACCGAGATGGACGGCGAT
>JANLUG010000939.1:0-14870 GCA_031363335.1 Gammaproteobacteria bacterium | reverse complement strand
TTCAGCGGCACGCTCGAGGCGGACAACTACGGCAATCGTTATACGGGCGAAGGGCGCTACGGCGGCAGTGTGGCCGCGGCAAACCTCGCGGGGCGGGGCGATCTGCTGTCGGTGCGCGGACTGATTTCGCAGGACACCGGTCTCTGGTACGGCCGCGCCGCCTATCAGATCCCTGTGTCGGGCAGCGGGCTGCGCGTCGGCGGCGCCCTGTCGCATACCTACTATTCGCTCGGTGAGAAGTTCAGCGCGCTCGACGCGGAGGGTGATGCGAACATCTACACGCTGTTCGCGCAGTACCCGCTGATCCGCTCGACCCGCGCGAACCTCGACGTGCAGACTGCGTACAACTACTTCGACCTCGACGACAAGATCGATTCGACGAACTCGGTCAATCCGCGCCGATTGCAATTGGGTACCGTCAGCGTGTCGGGCAGTCTTCGCGACGACTGGTTCGGCGGCGCGATCAATGCTGCGTCGCTCGCGTACAGTCACGGCGATCTGAATCTGCAGAACGGCCTCGCGGCGCAGATCGACGACCTGACGGCGCAGTCGGACGGCAGCTTCGATACCGCAACGTATTCGTTATTGCGGCTGCAAAACGTCACCGGCGCGCTGCAGCTGTATGTGGCCGTTCAGGGGCAATACGCGAGCAAAAATCTCGATTCGTCGCAGAAGTTCGTGCTCGGCGGACCGAACGCGGTGCGCGCGTACGATCAAGGCGTCGGTGTCGGCGACGAAGGATTGCTCGGCACGGCGGAACTTCGCTACTCGCTGCCGGCATTTAGCTGGCTCACGCGGCCGCAAGTGTTTGCGTTCTTCGACAGCGGCAGCATCCGTGTCAACGCGGATCGATTCCTGCCGACGCAGAATCACATCGAACTGTACGGCGCGGGCGTAGGCATGAATGTTGATATCGCCTACGGTTTCGCGCTGCGCGGTACGCTCGCGTGGCGCGTCGGTTCGGATTCGGGCGTGGATGAATCGAACTCGGGTTCGCAGGGGTGGATCCAGCTCGTGAAGTCGTTCTGAGCGATCAGAGCAGCACTCCGTCGAAATCGAAGACTACGAACTTCGGGCTGCGCGTATCGGGCGGCGTAGAACACGCGATCGGCTTAAACGGCGCGGCTCTGCATAGCCGTGCAGCAGCACGACCATCGGTCCGTTCAATTGACGCGACCGTACGGCGTCTGTTCAGTACAACGCACTCATGACGCTGATCAGAACGAACAGTGCGGCGAATGCGGAAATGAACGCCACCGCGATTCGGGTCTCAGAGCGCCGGGCTTCCTCGATGAATTTGGCGATCTCGTCGCTGCTCATCCGCTCGGCCCGTAGCGTCAGTCGGTAGCGCGTGTTCGTCGTGCGCGTCTTCGGCAGCGTGCTGAACAACTCCGGTATCTCGGTGAGGCGCTGGTGAACATCGGCGAACGGGCGACCGGTGCAGTCCGCAAGATCCGCCGCGGTCATCGCCTCGCGCGGGCGTTCGTGAAAGCACCGACACAGTGCGTTCAGTGTGGCCGCATGACCACGGAAGCGCAGGCGAGTGATCGGGACAGTAGCAGGGCGAGACATGGGCGTAAGAGTAACGGGTCGGCGGCGTAGAGGTACAGTCGGAGCCGCAGTCTATGCATCGCGGCTCAGTGAAACACTCCGTGCAATCGAACTTCACCCGCGGTACATATTGATCCCTCCAACAGACGCAAGGAGCCCAGCATGGGCGAGTTGAACAGACCCCGAACCGTTGTGTTGCTCAACAAGATTCTGGAAATGGAGTTGGCCGGCGTGGTGCGTTACACGCACTACTCGCTGCTGGTGTTCGGCTACAACCGCATCCCGATCGTGTCGTGGTTGCGCGCTCAGGCGGACGAAGCGCTGACGCATGCTCAACGCGCGGGCGAGTTGGTAACCCACCTCGGCGATCATCCGTCGCTGGCGATCGGGCCGTTGCTGGAGAGCCATCACCACGACATCGCCGCGATCCTGCGCGAGTCGCTGCAGAGCGAAGCCGAGGCACTGGCTTTGTATAAGGAACTGCTCGACGTCGTGCAGGGTAGTTCGGTAATGCTCGAAGAGTACGCGCGCGAGATGATCCGCGCGGAAGAGGTTCACGCCGGCGAAGTCGACAAGATGCTGCGCTCCCCGGGAGACATTGCGGCCTATCGCAAGCCCTGATTCGTGGTCGGCAGCGGGTGGCATCGACGATGCCAGCAGGATCTCCATGTGGGCGGCTCGATAGTCGGCATATTTACACCGCATTGCCCCATGGATACACCGAAGCGTGCATCTATACAGCGGTATCATCGCGGCTTGTTTGCGCTTTTCAGCGCCTTGTCCGGAGGATCCGCTGATGTTGGACTGGTCGAACGGCGGGATCAGTCATCGACAGAAACGCGGAAGTGCCGTTCATCGGCATGTCGGCGGAACGGACGATCTCACCCTGGACGCGGCAGTGGCTGCCGAAAGCGCGCTTCGTCGCGAGCGCCAGCCATGTGGATGCGTTGTGCGAACTGGTCGCTTCCGGCGCCGGCATCGGAGAGTTTCCGTGTTACGTCGCTGAAAGCGATCCGCGTCTCGTGCGCATCTCAGATGCGCATCCGTTCCATTTTCCACACGCATGGCTGCTGTATCACCCGCAACTTCGTAACGTGCAACGCGTCCGAACGTTTGCCGATCATCTCCTCGGTACGTTTCGACGGCTACGTCCCGCGTTCGAAGGCGAATTGAAGTCGACCGTGCGTCACAGTTCCGCGGAGGGTGAACTCAAACTCGCGGTTTGACCGACGCGCGGACGCGCGGGATTCGCTTCGTTCCAATGCCCATCGAAGTTGAGGATCTGCGAAACCTCGCCTTGGTGCGTACGGCAATAGCTCTTCTTCGCCGGACTCACGTCGGCGTTGATCCAATATTCGTAGCTGCCGCGCCCGGCGTGGTCGACGAAGCGCACCACGTCGAGGTGCGATGCGTGACTCGCGCCGGCAACCGCCTGCGCGCACGCGTTCAGCGATTTGGTCTCGAGTGTCCCGGCTGTTGCGACTCCCGAAAAGACGAGTGCGACCGTAAGGCTTGCGCTGCGCACGATAGATGTCGGTTTCATTGTTATCGCTCTACTGGTTCAGGGTGAGAACAACATAGCTGTGCAGAGCTGATCGGTCAGCCAACTGGCTGCAGACGGCCGTGCATATTTGCAGCGTTTTTCTCGGGTTCGGAACGCCCCTCATGTCATTTGTTGGTGATCTGCCGGTTCAGGTTGCAATATCCAAAGGATGTGGTCGTAGTCGGGGCGGTCTCCGAACCAGGCGGGGATGCTGGTCTCGGCGTCGATGTCGAATTCGATATTGGCGTCGAAGAGTGAGTCGACGTTTCCGCGGGAACGTTTTTCGGCGGTGGCGGGACTTCGATACCGTGAGGATCCGGAAATCGACAGCCGGCGGATCCTCCGGATCCATCACTCCATCCCGAAGCGTTTCCGCGGAAACGTGCACCGTGATCTGAAAGCGATCCGCTTCAGTGGCCTCACCCGCGAGACATCGCTCTGCGATCAATGACAACGCATCTGCGCGTCGTGCTTCTCTGGGCTCATCGATCGGCGTCTCGATCCACTTGTCCGCGCGTTGCAGCGCTTCGATCAGAACTGCACGTTGCTCAGGTGGGAGGCGGGCTTGAACCACCAATGCCCCATCCTCCGCCCAGTAGTAACTGACGCTTCGACTGTCATGCAGCGCCATCGCCAGATCGGCCGCTTGCAGTCTCTCTACCTGCCGGTACTTCCGAACGATCTTCTCGATATGGGCTGCAGTGGCGGCCAGCGCCATCTCGACCAGATGCTCTTCATTCTCGATCCTTCGAGGTCATCATGACTCTGCATCCTCTTGAGCTGTATTTATATACAGTATTCTAGAAGAGCGACGTCAAACTCGCAAGCCTAACGAGCATACAAAGGGGCATCTATTCGGCAGAATAGCGCCTTCGACGCGCCGGGCGCGTTCAAACAGACGAGGCCGCCGATGACCACTACCAGTTCGTTAGTCGCACGCCGGGATCGCGCGCTCGGTACGGGTGCGCAGTTGTTCTACAACACGCCGTTGCAGATCGTCCGCGGCGATGGGGTGTATCTGTTCGATGTCGACGGCCGGCGCTATGTCGACATGTACAACAACGTGCCATGCGTAGGACATGCGAATCCGCTCGTCGTCGAGGCGATGGCGCGCCAGCAGGGCACGCTGAACGTACACAGCCGCTATCTTCACGAAGGCATCATCGAGTTCGCGGAGCGGCTGACGAAGCTGCACGGCAGCGCGATCGAAAGCGTTGTATTCAGTTGCAGCGGAACCGAAGCAAACGAAGTGGCGTTGCGGATGGCGAGAATCGCCACCGGCAAGCGCGGCATCGTCTGCACGAATGCGACGTATCACGGCAACAGCGAGGCGGTGGGGATATTGACGCGTACTCGCGGCGAACAGCCGGGCGTGCGCGATGTGCGCGCGTTTCCGTTTCCGGAAATGTATCGGCCGCTCGTGTCGAACGGGTCCGAGGCCGCGATCGCCGACGCATATCTCGAAAGACTACAGGCCGAGATCCGTCACCTTGAAGCCGACGGGATCGGCTTCGCCGGCTTGATCGTCTGCTCGATCTTCGCGAACGAAGGTCTGCCTGACGTACCGCGCGGCTTCATGCAACGCGCGGCGGAAATGGTGCGTGCGGCGGGCGGCTTGGTCATTGCCGACGAAGTGCAGGCAGGCTACTGCAGGACCGGTCGGTGGTGGGGCTACGAAGTCACCGGCTTCACACCCGATATCGTCGTTACCGGAAAACCCATGGGCAATGGCCTGCCGTTGGCGGCAACGGCTGCGAGCAAGTCGCTGGTCGATCAATTCCGCGCCGCGACACGCTACTTCAACACGTTCGCGTCGAGTCCGTTGCAGGCGGCCGTCGGGATGACCGTGCTCGACATCATCGAGCGCGAAGGCTTGCGCGAAAATTCCGCGGCGGTGGGCAGTGCATTGAAGCAGGCGTTGCTCGAACGCAAGTCGCGCTGCGCCGCGATCGGCGACGTGCGCGGCCAGGGTTTGTTCGTCGGAATCGAGATGGTGAAGGATCGCGCCGGCAAGTCACCCGATCGGGACCGTGCCGTCGATGTCGTCAATCGATTGAAGGACAAGGGCTTCCTGACGAGCAATGCCGGCGCATTCAGCAACATCGTCAAGATCCGACCGCCGCTCGTGTTCAAGAAGAATCACGCGGACGATTTCCTAGCCGCATTCGACGCAACGCTGGCCGAACTCGATGGATAAGGCGGCGGCGGCGAAGGCATTTGCGCCGGCCGCGCGCGAGGCGATCGCGGCGTTTCCGATCGACCCGGTCGGGCTCGAGCTCGTTTCGATGTCGGAGAACGTGACGTTTCGCGTCGAGGATGCGAACGATGGTGCGGCGTATGTGCTGCGCCTCCATCGCCCTGGATATCACTCGTTAGACGAGTTGATATCCGAACGGGTCTGGATTCGCGCGCTGGGCGATGCAGGCATTCCGGTGCCGCCGCCGCTAGCGGCACGCGACGGTCGCGACTATGTCGCCGTATCGGTACAGGCCACCGGCGAAAAGCGTTATGCGGGCGTATCGCGCTGGACCGAGGGCAGAGTGCTGGCCGAAGTATTGCGCCAGACCGAAGATGTTGGCGTGCTCGAAGGCTACTTCGAACAACTCGGTGCGATTGCAGCGGCGATGCACAATCAAGCGAGCGCGTGGCAAGCGCCATCGACTTTCAAACGCCACTTTCTGGACACCGACGGACTGATGGGTGAGGCACCGTTCTGGGGAAGGTTCTGGGAGCATCCGGGGCTGTCGGGCGCCGAGCGGTCGCTGCTGTTGGATACGCGCGAGCGCATCCGCGGCGCGTTGGATCGCTTCGGGCGGCAACCGTCCACGTTCAGTGTCATTCACGCAGATCTCCATCCCGGCAATCTGCTGGTCGACGGCGATCGCCTCACCGTCATCGACTTCGACGATTCGGGCTTCGGCTGGCATCAGTACGATGCGGCCGTTGCGTTGTTTCATTCGCAGACGCGGCCCGATTTCGCGCGGGTCGAAGGCGGGTTCCTGCGCGGCTATAGAACGGCGCGGCAGATTTCGGATGATGCGCTCGCACTGATCCCGATGTTTCTGCTGATCCGCGGCATGGCGGTGATCGGCTGGGTCAATCAGCGGCCCGAACTCGACACGTCCGAGTATTTCCAATGGCTGAAAGAAAACGTGTGCGCGCGCAGCGCGACATTCGCACCGCCCTGCTGAACGCCCTGGCCCGAAACGATCGGTGATTGGCCGGCCGCGACCGGTATCCGCGAGCGATCCTGCCTAGCATGCCTCCTTGCTTCTGCCCGCGCCGACCCGGGGCGCACCTGCGAATCGGATGAGCCGCTCGATGGCAATCGCCGCAGGCGGGGACGGATCTGCGACTGAATCAGCGGCGCGTCTTCCGGCTCAATTCAGACAACAGTTCCGTCGTCGCTTTGGCACCAGGTGCGTCGTGTGGAATCACCGCGACGAAATCGGTGACGCCGACTTCGGCGAACGCCTGCAAGCCCGCCTCGATATCCGCGACCGAACCGACCACGGCGACATCCGCCGGCACCGATGCGCCACCGCGGTCGAGTGTCGCGCGGTACGACGGAATCTGGCCGTACATGGCAAACGTCGTATTGATCGCGTCGCGTCCTTGCGCTGCGTTCGTCGCGAGCAGTGTCGGCACCATCGCGACGAAGCGAGGGGCGGGGCGTTTTGCCGCCGCGGCCGCGGCGCTCATCGTCGGTACCGCGATGTCGCGCAGATAGTCGATGCCGCCCATCCACGTGAGCGTGCCGTCGGCGAGGCGCCCGCATAGTTTCAGCATGGCCGGACCGAGCGCCGCCACGATCACCGGCGGCTTTTTCGCACCGACCACCAATACCTGCGTGTTCACCGTGTATTCGGTGCCTTTGTGCTGCACGCGTTCGCCCGCCAGCAGACCGTTCAGAATCGTCAGGTAGTCGCGCGTGTGCGGAATCGGCTTCGAATAGTCGAGGCCGAGGTTGTCTTCGATGAAGAACCGATGACTGAGACCGATACCGAGCGCGAGCCGGTTGCGCGTGGCGTCCTGCACGGTGAGCGCCTGCGCGGCCAACGCCATCGGGTGACGCGGATACGTCGGTACCACTGCCGTGCCGAGTTCGATGCTCTGCGTGTCGCGCCCCGCCAGTGCGAGCACCATCAGTGCATCGATGGTGCCGACCTGCGGTAGCCAGACCGACGCGAAGCCGGCCTCTTCTGCAGCAACCGCCAGTTCGACGAGCGTGTGAGTGCCGGACGCATCGCCCGGCATGGACAGCATGGTTCCCAATCGCATTTCGATTTCTCCCCTTTTATCAGCCGAGACCGGCGGCCTTGCTCACTTCGTCGATGAAGGCGCGTTCCTTCTCGCTGACGCGAACGCCGCCGAAGCCGAGAAAGCCACCTTCCTTTGATGCGTTCGCGGCGTCTTGCGCGACGCTCACCAGCATCTTCCGATACGCATCGGCTTCCGCGGCGGACGCCTTGACCGCAAGCACCGCCGCGGCCGACTTCACGCGATCGAGTGCGGCACTCTTGAAGTTCTGTATCTGCTGATCGTGCGGGCCTTCCCCGAGCAGCGCGTGCACATCGGGTATGCCGGGAATGCTGCGATCGGCGGCGAGCGCCGAGAACAACTCGAGACTGTTGTTCGCGTGAAGCGTCGCCATCGTGCGGTTTGCGCCGGCGATCACTTCTTTGATCGATGAAAAAAGCCCCGACGGATCTACCGCGGAGACGCCGACGGATACGAACGACGGCGCGATACGCAGTAGCGTCCATTCCTCGCTGGTGAATGTGTCCTGTTTTGCCATGGTCTAAAGAACGGCCAGCGGCCAAGATGGGTTACCAGAATAACCACTGACGACAAACAGGGAAACGAATGTGTTCAAGCGCGTATTGATCAGCAACCGAGGTGAGATAGCGATCCGAATTGCACGCGCCGCCGCAGCGCTTGGCGTGGAATCGGTTGCCGTTTATGCGCCCGTCGATGCGCTGTCGCTGCATACGCGCGCGGCGACGTCGTCGCACGAGTTGGGCGCCGACGGCGTGGCTGCGTACCTCGATGTCGACGCAATCGTTGCTGCTGCGAAAGCGAACGGTTGCGATTGTGTTCACCCGGGCTACGGTTTCCTCGCGGAAAATGCCGCATTCGCCGCGGCGTGTGCCGCCGCGGGGACCGTCTTCATCGGCCCGAAGCCCGATACGGTTGCGCTGTTCGGCGACAAGCTGAAGGCGCGTTCGCTGGCACAATCGCTTGGTATTCCGGTGGTTCCCGGCAGTGTTGCGCCGCTGCGTTCCGCAGACGAAGCCGTCGCGGTTGCGCGCGACCTCGGCTATCCGGTGATGTTGAAGGCGGCTGCAGGCGGCGGCGGACGCGGCATGCGCGCGGTTGCCAACGCCAGCGACATGTCTGAGGCGCTGGCCCGGTGCCAGAGCGAGGCCGAAGCGGCGTTCGGCGACCGTGCCGTGTTCATCGAAAAACTCGTCGTGCGGCCGCGCCATATCGAAGTGCAGATTCTTGCCGACTCGAACGGCAACGTCATACACCTGCATGAGCGCGATTGTTCGGTGCAGTTGCGCAATCAGAAGGTGGTCGAAATAGCGCCGGCGCCTGATCTGGACGCGCAACTTCGCGAACGCATTCTTGCGGCGGCGGTGAAGCTTGCGCAGGCGTCCGGCTACGTGAACGCCGGAACCGTCGAGTTTCTCGTATCGCCGGAACGCGGCGAATTCTTCTTCATCGAATGTAATCCGCGCATCCAGGTGGAACACACCGTCACGGAGCAGGTGACGGGTGTCGATCTGGTGGAGGCGCAATTCCGGATTGCCGCAGGCGCCTCACTGGCGTCGTTGGGTCTTGCCGATCAACGCGCCGTCGGTGCACCGCGTGGCTATGCCGTGCAGGCACGGATAGCGGCTCAAGGCAGCGGAACTCTGACGGCGTACAAGGAACCTTCGGGTCCCGGTGTGCGAGTGGATGCGTGCGGCTATCTGGGATATGCGCCGCCGCCGCAGTTCGATCCGTTGCTGGCGAAGCTGATCGGTCAGTCGAACTCGTCAGGCACGTTCGTATCGGCCGTCGACCGATGCCTGCGCGCGCTCACCGAGTTCCACATCGGCGGGCTGCCGACGAACCTCGATCAACTGTGCTCGATCTTGTCGAACGCCACCTTCCGGGCGGGTGACGCGCGCACGACGCTGCTTGCCGAAGTGGCGGCGCCGACGCAGCCGCGCGATGGCGGCACGGGCGGCCAAACGCTGGCCTTGCTCGAACAGCAGGCATCGGCTCTGAGCGGCAGTGCAAAGGGCGGTATAAAGAGAGTCCCCAACAAGCCTACCTTGCCGCAGTTGTCGCTCGATGACGGGCAACGCGGCGTCGAATGCCCGATGGCCGGTTCCGTTCTCGAGGTGAGCGTGACCGTGGGTGCGCAGGTTACCGCAGGCGACACACTCGCGATCATCACCGCGATGAAGATGGAGACCGCGGTATCGGCGCCCTGCTCCGGCACGGTGACACAAGTGCAAACGCTCGGTGCCGGCGACACGGTCGCTGCAGGGCAGGTGATCGCCGTCATTGCGCCTTCGCAGGGCGACGACTTAAGTGCTGCGTCACGGCTACGCGGTGATCAGACGTGGGCACCGCTGCTCGATGAAGTCGGCGCGCTGCAGGCCATCGCGCACGCGCGCTTTTCGGCGGATTCGCGCGACCCCGGCGTGGTCCGGCAACGCAGCCGCGGCAAACTCACGTGCCGGGAGCGCATCGCTTTGCTGCTCGACGACGGCAGCTTTCGCGAAGTCGGCAGCCTCGCAGGATTCGCGTCATACGACGACGAAGGCGGCGTCGCGGATTTCACGCCCGCGAACCACGTCGGCGGCTGGGGCAAGATCGACGGTCGCGCCGGCATCGTCTGCGCGGACGACTTCACCTCGCGTGGCGGCCACGCCGACGGCGCCATCGGTGCAAAGAGCGGCTATCTCGATCGGTTGTCGATAGAACTCCGCATCCCCTCGGTGCGCCTGTTGGACGGATCGTCCGGCGGCGGCAGCGTTGCCGCGATGGTGCCGCAGCAGCAGAAGTCCGGCGATAGCGAGGCGAAAGAGAGCAGCGGAGCGATCAAGGCGGGCCGGCCGCGCGTCACCGGCGGCGGCGGCTCGTTCCTGCCGGGCCACCTCGGCAGCGCCATGTATGCGGAGCAGCTGTGCACCGTTCCTGTTGTGAACATGTTGCTCGGCAGCGTTGTTGGCATCGGCGCGGCGAAGGCGGTGCTCGGTCATTTCTCGGTGATGGTGCGCGACATTGCACAGTTGTTTGTAGCGGGGCCGCCGGTCGTAAGCCACGCGATGGGCTACGAGATCACCAAGGAAGACCTCGGCGGCTGGCACATCCACTGCACGAATGGTTCAGTCGACAACCTCGCCGAGACCGAGGAAGAAGCCGCGGCGATGGCGAGGCGCTTTCTGTCTTATCTGCCGTCGAGCGTTTACGAAGCGCCGCCCGTGCTCGCGCCGAATCGCGATGATCCGCCCGATCGCCGCGACGACGAACTGTTCACGCTGATCCCGCGCAAACGCACCACGACGTTCGATATGCGTCGCGCGATCGAACTGATGGCGGATAAGGGTTCGTTCTCCGAAATCGGCGCGCTGTGGGGCACCGACCAGATCGTCGGGTTCGTCCGCTTCAACGGTCATCCGCTCGGCGTGATCGCATCCGACAGCCGTCACGTGAACGGCGGCGCGCTAACGGCCGACGGCTGCGACAAACTGAAACGCCACCTCGACGTATGCGATCTGTTCCATATCCCGGTGTTGAGTCTCATCGACAACCCGGGCTTTGCCGTGGGGCTCGAGCACGAGATCGCCGGCACCATCCGCAAAGGCGGCGAATGGATGGTCGCGTTCGCGCAGGTGAACGTGCCGGTCTTCTCCGTATTGATGCGGCGCAGTTTCGGCGTGGCGGGCAACAACTTCGCGACGCCGTCCGGGCGTGCGTCGGTGCGTGTCGCGTGGCCGGCAGCCGATGTCGGCGGCATTCCGCCGGAAGGCGGCATCGAAGCGGCCTACAAGCGCCAGCTGGCAGAAGCCGCGGATCCCGTTGCGCTGCGCGCGGAAATCAATGCGCGCATCGAGAGCGCGCGCGGACCGATCGGGCCGCTCAACCGATTTCAGATCGAAGAAATGATCGATCCGCGCGATACGCGGCGGCTCGTATGCGAATGGGTGGAGAACGCCTATCGGATCGTGCGGCAACCGGCGGGGCTGGTGTCGCGGGCGTTGCAGTTCAGGCCGTAGTTGGCGACGACAGCGCGATGATCAGTGTCATCGTCTGTACGTTCAACCGCGGCGGGCGTCTGGATGCGTGTTTCGATGCGCTCGCTGTAGCCGGGAAGAACGCTCCAGCGGGCTGGGAACTGATTGTCGTCGACAACGGTTCCAGCGACGACACCCGCGCTGTCGTTCAACGCCGGGCGATGCTCGGCGACCTGCCATTGCGTTGCATCACAGAACAGCGCCGCGGTCTCTCGCATGCCCGCAATGCCGGTGTCACTGCCTCGACGCAGCCGGTTGTCGCCTTCACCGACGACGATTGCCTCGTGGCGCCCGACTGGCTGCAGAGTATCGCCGCTGCTCTAGCTGATCCGCGGCTCAGCATTCTTGGTGGACGAGTCACGCTCCACGATGACGCGGACTACCCGGTCTCGATCCGCCCGTTTCTGAATTCCGAGGCGATCTCCGACTTCGATGCGATCGGACGATATCTGATCGGCTGCAACATGGCGACGCGTCGATCGGTGTTTGCCGACGTCGGCCTATTCGATGTCCGACTCGGTGCGGGTGCGCCCGCGCGGTCCGCGGAGGACCTGGATTTCTTCTATCGCTGCCTGAAGCGCGGTATGACCCTGCGCTATTCGCCGCACCCGCACGTATTTCACGCGCACGGCCGACGCACTGCGGCCGAAATTGCGGAACTCGCCGACAGCTACGTTACGGGGCGCGGCGCCTTCTACTTCAAGCACGTCATGCGCGGCGATGGGAACGCGCTGAAGCATCTGTATTGGGAGATCCGGTCGCGGCGCGCGGGATTCGAATCGAGCCGGAAGACGCTGCGGCGTTTGTTGTCAGGGGGTTTTGGGTACATCCTTCGTCGCTAACGGCTGCGCTTGGATCGTTGGACGGGATGCGAGTATGCGTGGACGAAACAAAGTCCTGTTTCTCGGCGTGTGTGCCGGCGATCGAGACTTGTTGCAGCAGTGGGCGGCGAGCGGCGATCTCCCAACTCTGCGCTCGCTGATGGAGACCGGCGTTACCGGTCACACGGAAGGTCTTCCGGGTCTCTACGTCGGCGCGCATTGGCCGTCGTTCGCGTCCGGATGCACGCCCGCGAAGACGCGCGTGTACTCGTGGGAACAGCTGCAACCGGGCACGTACGATCACTACCGCGTGGTGACGCGGGACGTCGCGCAGCGACCGCAGTTCTGGGATGCGCTGTCCGAAGCCGGCCGACGCGTGTGTGTGTTCGACGTGCCGCTCAGCTACTCGTCCGCCAATCTGAACGGCCTGCAAACGGTGGAGTGGGGCGCCCACGATGCCGTGCAGGGCTTCACCGCGTCGTCACCCGCGCTGCGCGACGAGATCATCGATAAATTCGGCCTGCATCCCGTCAGCGGCAACAGCGACGAGGATCGTGATCCGGACGAGCTGGTCGCGTTTCGTGACACACTCATCGACGGCGTGCGGAAGAAGTCGCGTTTGACGCGCCATTTCCTGCAACAGGAAGACTGGGACTTCTTCGCCCAGGTGTTCACCGAAGCACACTGCGGCGGACATCTGATGTGGCACCTGCACGATCCGGCGCATCCCCGGCACCGCGAGAACGTTGCCGGCGGCGATCCGTTGAAGGATGTTTACGTCGAGATCGACAAGGCCATCGGCGAGATTCTCGCCGGCATCGATCCAAACGTGACTGTGATCGTGCTCGCCAATCACGGTATGGGACCGAAGTACGGCGCTCAGTTCATGCTCGACAAAATACTCCTCGCGCTCGGTGTTGCCGCACCAGCGCAGGTGCGCGAAGAGGCCGTGACGGTGCGCGCTCGTGTCGATGCGTTGGCCACGGGTGTGTGGCAGAGAATTCCCGCGCGGTTGCGGCAGGCGTTGCAGCCGCTGCGCCGACGGGCGATCGATTGGCTCGTCGTCGAGGAACGGCCGGCGCCGACGATCGACCCCTCGGCGAGCCAATGCTTCGTGATCCAGAACAACTCATCGCATGGCGGAATCCGCGTCAACCTCGCGGGTCGTGAGCCTGAAGGCAAAGTTGCGCCGGGTGAGTCTTACGACTCGCTTCTGGATCAACTCGAGGAAGACCTCTGCGCGATCACGAACCTCGAAACCGGCAAGCCGATCGTCAAAGCCCTGTATCGCAGAGATCGGCTCTATGCAGGACCGGAGCGCGACCACTTGCCCGATCTGATGGTCGAGTGGGCGAACGATGCACCGACGCGAATCGTCACATCAAACAAGATCGGCCGCGTCGAGGGGGAATACAGATACTGCCGCACCGGCGATCACAAGTCCGGCGGGCTCTTCATCGTGAAAGGTCCGCACACCACGCGCGGTTCCATCGATCGGGTCGTGAGCTGTGTCGATTTCGCTCCCACCATAGCAGCGATGCTGGGCGTGACGCTGCACGACGTGGACGGCGCCGCGATCCATGAAGTGCTGCCGACCGACCGGCTTGCGCCGCAGCTCGGCTGACGATCAAACGAAGGTGCAGGAGCCGGTGACGCAAGGGCTTGCCGCGCGTGTCTCCGCGGGTGCTGCGTGGATGATCGCGCTACGCGTCGCAGACCAGCTGATCGGAATTCTGAGCCTCGCCGTACTCGCCCGCCTGCTGCTGCCCGCCGACTTCGGCCTCGTCAACTACGCGATGATCGCGTTGGGTCTGCTCGAGTTGTTGTCGAATTTCGGCGTTGAAGTCGCGCTCATTCGAGACGGTGAAGCGTCGAGGAAGCACTTCGATACGGCTTGGACCATCGGGGTCATCAAGGGCGTTACGCTGTGCGCGACGCTGCTCCTCCTCGCGCACCCCGTTGCGATCTTCTTCGACGCACCGGCACTCGAGACGGTGACCTATGCAGTGGCGTTCTATCCGCTGATCTCCGGGTTCGAGAACATCGGTACAGTCTATTTCAGGAAGGATCTCCAGTTTCACAGGCAGTTCGCATTGGTGCTGACGGCGCGCAGTTTGGCCACCGTGATCACCATCGTGCTCGCGTGGATCTTTCGCAGCTACTGGGCATTGGTCTGGGGAACGCTCGCCCGCAGCACGCTGCAGGTCGCGTTGAGTTATGCCATGCATCCCTATCGTCCCCGAGCTTCGCTTTCCGAGTTTCGAAGCATCTTCGACTTTTCGAAGTGGCTCTTCGTACAGAACCTTATCAATGGGCTCAACGAGCGCCTTCCCGCGTTGATCGTCGGCCGACTCGGCGGCGTGGAGGCGCTGGCGTATTTCAACGTCGGCCAGGAGATTTCCAACCTCGCTACGACCGGGCTTCGGGCACCCATCCGCCAGGCGTTGTTTCCGGGCTTTGCCAAGCTGGGGGCGAATCGACCGCAGCTTTCTCGCGCCTTCAAGGAATCGTTGGGGGTTCTGCTGCTCGTATCGTTGCCGATACCAATCGGCATCGGCCTGACCGCGTCATACATCGTGCGGTTGTTTCTCGGCACGAATTGGATGGCCGTGGTGCCGCTTCTTCAAATGCTTGCGGTCTTCGGCGTGGTGTCGACGC
>JANLUG010000922.1:0-3818 GCA_031363335.1 Gammaproteobacteria bacterium | reverse complement strand
CGTTGCTGCTCGGCTTCGCACTCGCGTTCAACGGTGGTCGCGAAGTGGCGGCATCGCTCGCCACCGCGAGAATCGGCATGGTGGTTGCGACTGCATTGTTCACGATCCTCAGCCTTCTGCTGTGGTCGGTGATCGCGTACGTCGCGGGTCTGACGCTGACGGATTTCCTGTTCATGCCGGTGCTGTTCGCGCGCGCCTATCGATCCGCCGCGATCTTCTTCGAATCGCAGGTCACCGATGTCGGTACGTTGTTCACGCCGCTGATGGGCATGGTCGGTGTGATCGGCGGCATCGTGCTCGTGGCGTTGGGGCCGTCGCTGCGCGAAGAAGTGGCGCCCGGCGCTGATGCACAGGCGGCGTCGTGGACGGCGCGCCTGGGCGGCTGGTGGACGCGCGCGCGGCGCGGCCTCGGTTATGTATTCGGCGGAACGGTGCCGGTGCTGGCGATCGTCGGCGCTGCCGTCTATCTGATGTTCGTCGCGCAGAAGTTGTTCGGCGTGGAACACGCGCTCGATTGGCTCGGTGAATCGCACGGCGACGTGCTGGTGACGGTCGGGCAGTGGCTTGCGGGCGGCGCCGTAACGATCACGGCGCTCGGTGCGCGATTCACCGAAACGTTCGGCAAGCTGCGTGTTGCGCTCGACGCCGCACTCGATGTCGACAACTACTTCCAGGACCCCGCCAACCGGCTGCCGCCGCGCGCCCGCATCTTCTCGCGCTTTGCGTCGTTGCTCGCCGACATCAACAATCGCGGCTACTCGCGCATCGTGATCGTGTCGCACAGCCAGGGCACGGTGATCAGCGCGGATCTGCTTCACTATCTCGGCGTTACCCGACGCCTGCGCGATTACACCGGCGGCACGCCGGTGTCGCTGGTCACCGTCGGTTCGCCATTGCGCGACCTCTATGCCGCGCTGTTCCCGTTCCTGTATCGCTGGATGGGCGGCGCGCCCGTATCGTTTGCAACCGCCGCCCCGAATCCGGCGGACCTGCAGGTCACCGAATGGGTCAACGCGTATCGCGCGGGCGACTACGTCGGCCGCTCGATCTGGACACCGCCGGCGGAGCAGACGATGTTCCGCGTCGCCAGCGTGTCCACAAACGCAGATGTGCTCGCATCGAGCGACGGTCGTCGTACAGAGTTCTGTCTCGGCGCCGGCGCGCACACGCATTACTTCAGCAACGATGCGATCGCGCTGGCCGTCGAGATCGATCGGCTCGTGAACAATCGTCAACGTTTAGGAGCAGCAGCATGATTCCGGCGGCAATCGATATCGGACAATGCGGCAAGGTCGGCGTCGGCGTGAAGCGCCCGGAAGACGTCGTGGTCGCGCGCGATGGAACGGTCTGGATGTCGGATCAACGCAGCGCATGCGCACGCGTTCGGGCCGACGGCGGATTGGATCGTGTCGGCGCGGCCGGTGGTGCGCCGAACGGCATCAACATGGATCGCGAAGGCCGCATCGTCATCGCAAATTTCGGCGGCCCCGACAATGGCTTCGGTCCGCTGCAACGTCTCGACCCGGTAAGCGGAAAGGTCGAGACGCTCTGCAGCGAGCTGGCCGGACGTAAGCTGTTCGGATCAAATTATCCGCTGGTCGATTCGCGCGGCCGGATCTGGTGTTCGCATTCGACGTGGGGGCCGGTCGACCGCGCATTTGCCGATCAGAACGACGGCTTGATCTATCGCGTGGATACCGACGGCACGGCCACGATACTCGCGGAAGGCATCGCATTCGCCAACGGCATTGCGCTCGATTACGACGAGCGCAATCTGTTCGTCTGCGAAACGACCGGGTGCGACGTGTTGCGATATCCAATCCGCGCTGACGGTTCACTCGAGGCGCCGACGCGCTACGGCCCGAAACTCGGCCTGACGACCGCCGAAGTGCAACACCTGCGGCCGCTCAACGCGACCCAACGCAGCCAGTTGGGCGTGACGGACGGTTGCGGTTTTGATCAGGAAGGTAACCTTTGGGTGACGCTCGTGATGGCGAACAAGGTCGTCGCGATCACGCCGCAGGGCGAAGTGGTGACGGTTCTTTCCGATCCGGAGGGGCGGATCATGCGCAGCCCGACGAACGTCAGCTGGGGCGGCGCGGATCTGCACGATCTCTACATCGGCAGCATCGCCAGCGACTACGTCGTGCACGTGCGTACGCCGATTCCCGGAATGCCGCTGGTGCACCAGCGGTAGCGTTGCATGAATACGCAGGCTTTCACCGCGCGCGACGATCGCTTCCACTTCGCAGAGATGGGCGATGCGTGGTGGGCAACCGAAACGGCGTGGTTCTCGTTTCATGATCCGCAGCGACGTCTCGGTGGTTGGCTCTACACGATGGTGCGGCCGAATATCGGCACCCTCGCCGGTGGTGCGTGGATCTGGGACGCCGGTGCGCACCTGCCGTGGGAGGTGTTGTACTCGGCGAACTACTCGGCGCTGCAGTTGCCACGCGATCAGGATCTGAACGACTGCACGCTGCCGAACGGCGTTTCGATCCAGGTCGTTGAACCGTGCATGCGCTACTCACTCCGCTACGACGACGGCGACCGGCTGCAAGCACGCCTGCAATTTGCCGGCGTGATGCCGCCGCAACCATTGACGGCGATCGGCTCGACATTCGGCAGTGCGCATCATTTCGATCAACTCGGGCGGGTCACCGGCGAACTCGTGCTGCACGGTGAGCGTATTGCGATCGACTGCATCGGTATGCGTGATCGCACGTGGGGCGTGCGCCCTGAGGATCGGCCGCGCCAGGCGGCCTATGTCACGGCTGCGACGAACGACGGCGACGGGTTCCTCGCGGTGACGAACGTGCGGGATGGCCGCGATGCGGTGGCGTACGGGTTTCTGCGTCGCAACGGCGAAACGGTCAGCCTTTCCGGCGGTGAGCGGCGTGTCGAACGCGATGCACAGCACGGCTGGGTGACACGCATCGAGATCGTTGTGCGCGATGCAGCAGGCCGCGAGGTCATCGCAAGCGGTCGATCCGTTAGCCGGATCATTCTCAATCGTCATACGTTCATCGACATCAACAGTCTCATCCATTGGGACCTCGACGGCGTCGATGCCTGGGGGGAGGACCAGGATATGTGGCCGGTGCACCGGTGGGCGCAGTTTCGGCGCGAGGAGAACGCGCGATGAATGACGGGGATCTGTTGCTGCGGATTGCCGAGACGCTGAAGCAGGAGATTGCGCCGGCGGTGGTGGCCGAGTATCCGAAGACGCAGGCGTTCATGGCGGCCGTGGTCTTGCAGAAACTCGGCCGCCAGATTGCGCTGGCTCCCGAACACGCGCGTGCGGCGCGCGCAGATCTCGATGCGCTCATCGGTGATTTGACGACATCCACAACGGACGGGCCGAGTGAGCTACGGCGCGCGGTTGCGCATCTCGCGCAAGCCCACGATGCGGCGGCGCTATGTGGGCTGATCGAAGCCCTGTATGCATCGCGCGCCGCACTCGGCGAGCGCCGCTTCGAGGAACTGTTGACGCGCGTGCGCCGAATTTTGCGCGCCGACATCGAGCGCCGCATGGAGTACGCCGAGTGAACGCCGACCCGCTGGAACCGAGGATTCTCGACTACCTCAGGTCGCGCCTCCCGCATGCAACTGCACATACGCTGCACGACGTGCAACGTATTGCGGTCGGGTGGTCGCACGAGACGTGGTTGTTCGATCTCCGCTACGAGGAGCGCGGCGCGGCGCATTCGTTGGGGCTGTGCCTGCGCCGCGACCCGGGCAACGCGTTGCTGCGGCACCTCTCCGATCTCGAGCAACAGTTCCGTGTACTGCAATGCCTCGAAGCCACGCCGCTGCCC